>JASHPR010000307.1 GCA_030038015.1 Streptosporangiaceae bacterium | reverse complement strand
GTCGAGCAGGCTCAGGGGAAGCTGCGGGATGGCTTGCCTCTCCGGGCCGAAATCAAGGTCGTGGGCTGCCTGGCCCGCAAACCCGAAAGAGCTGAACGCGCATGACCGGCAGCTTTCTCCAAGAACCCCGGGTGTCCCCTCAGGTGCGGGCGCTCTACGACGAAGACCTCGCAGACGGCGGCTACGTGTGGAACGTGTCCCGGTTGTGGGCGCACCAGCCGGACACCCTCAAGCGGCTGTTCGAGCTGATGTCTCAGGCCTTCACGCGGAGCGGTTTGAACTTCCGCCAGCGCGGGATCCTGGTGACCGCGGCCGCCTCGGCTCTCGGTGACTCGTATTGCTCGCTGGCGTGGGGCGGGAAGCTGGGCAAAGCGTCGGACGCCGCTGTCGCGGCGGGGGTGCTGAATGGCAGCGACGCCGGGCTGACCGGCCAGGAGAAGGCCATGGCGGCGTGGGCCCGGAAGATCGCCAAAGACCCGAACGCGACGACGCCCGCCGACATCCAGGTGCTCCGCGACTGCGGGCTTGATGACGGGCAGATCTTCGCCATCACCGCCTTCGTGGCTCTTCGCCCGGCGTTCTCCGCGATCAACGACGCCCTCGGCGCGCAGCCCGACGCGCAACTCGCCCAGTCCCTGCCCCGGGAGGTGCGCGAGGCCGTGACCTACGGCCGGCCTGCAGCCACGGAGCACCAGTGCCGTGCCCTGGCACCTCGATAAGCACCGCTGGCGGGGAGCCACCGTCCCGGCGTAGTGGGCAGACCCGGCCAGCGCCCCGAACTCACCGCAACGGCCGGACCATCGCCCGCAGGTGGACAACCACACCGCGCCGGATAACCCTTGTGGCGCGGCACGACGGCCACGCCAACTATGCAGACTGCCGCCCAGAACGAGGCCTCTTTGCTGTCAAGAGGGTTCACGAGGTCTTTTCAAGATCTTTCAGCCGCCGGTTCCGGGCCGCGGGGACGCGGCCTGGCTTGCGGGGCCGTAGGGTGGTGGCGGGCCCGGGAGTGGCCTGTCCGAAGAGCCGGCGTTCGGGGTGCGAGCCGGCCGCGCTGGATTCAGAGCCGTTCCCTTTTTGCCCTCCCGGGCCCGCGTCTGCTGTCACAGCGGCGTTTGCGGCGTCGGCTCGGAGGCGGGCGTAGATGGTGTCGCTGATCTTCCGCTTGAGGCAGCGCAGCGCTTCTTTGTGAGTTTTCCCCCCTGCTATTTTCTTTTCGTAGCAGGCGCGGCCGTCGCTATGAGAATGGCGTATCTGGGTAATGGCGGCCATGTGGATGGCGTAGTTCAGTCGCCGGTTCCCGCGAAGCGACAGCCGGCAGATCTTCCGGGCGCCGGAGGAAACCTCGACCGGGGCGGTTCCGTTATAGGCGGCGAAGTGGTCGCGGTCGGGGAACTGGGACACGCCGGGCACGTCGCCGATGATGATGCCGGCGTTGACCGGGCCGATCCCGAACACGCCCGTCAGGCTGGTGCCAGAGGCGCGGACCGCGGCGGCGAGCTTCTTCTTCGTCGCGGCGAGCTGGGCGTCCAGGCCGCGCAGGTCGGCCAGGAACTCGGCAGCGAGCTCGCGTCGCGCGGCGGCGACTGGGCCCGCAGCCGTGATCTGGTCCAGCACCGACGCGGCGTGACCAGCTGTTATCTCCTTGCGGACGCCGCCGGGGACCAGATCGCACAAGACCGCGTGCAGCCGGCAGGCGACCTGGTTGCGGGCCCGGGCCAGATCCCGGTGCCGCCGGGCCCAGATCCGCAGCACCGCCGCGTGATCCTCCGCGGCCACCTGCCGCCCGGACCTGGAACGCAGCGCCGCGACGGCCACCGACCGGGCGTCGTTCGGGTCGTTCTTGCTTGTGTTCCCCGCCTCCAGCAGCCGGACCCTGGCGGCCAGCTTCGGCTGCACGTCCACCACCCGCTCCCCGGCAGCAACCAGCTGCTGGGCCAGCAGCCGGCCGAGCCCGCCCGCGCCCTCCACCGCCCAGACCCGCTCCGGCCATTCCGAAGCCCACCCGATAAGCTCGGCGGCCTGCCTGGCCGACGCCTCAACCCGGAGCTTTCCCACCGTTTCCTCGGCGGGGCCGATCGCCACCGCCGTGTGCGAGGCCTTATGCGGGTCGACGCCAATCATCACAGCCACTATCAGCTCACTCCCGATAACCTGAGGAACAACAAGACAAATGGAGAGAAAAACGCGGCGGGCATGCCCAATAACGGATCTGCAAGCGCTCGCGCCTCTTTTGAGCCACGCCGCGGCAGGATCCGACGGGCCGGCACCTCGTTCTGAAGCCAAGCCGCGCACGGCCGGCAGGCGGATGAATGGAGCCAGCCCGTCGAACACCTGAACGCTACGGCATCTCCCGCAACGTCTGCCTCAAGTCTCTATTGGGCGGGAATGCGCGCCCCATCCCTCGGCGTCGGGTTGGGTGCGCATCCCATCAACCGTTGACACGAAGCGGGTGCGGCACGACGCCCCAGCGTGGTCGCCAACTGGGTCTGCCGGCCCGCGCCCCACATGTGACTTGGCCCCGCAGTACGAGCTGGCGGCGCGGAACCGGCGGCGGAGTTCAGCCGGCGGACTGCTGATCTGGTGGCAGGCTGAATAAGCCGGCAGCTCTTTGCTGCGCCTGACAGAAGCGGCAGGCATGCGAGGGATCCGGCAGCCAAGGGCTTGCCGGCGTGGGCAGCGTCCTGGGCACGCTCC
>JASHPR010000306.1 GCA_030038015.1 Streptosporangiaceae bacterium | reverse complement strand
GGGCGCCGAGGTCATCGGGGTGGCGGGCCCGCCCGGCGAGCCGGGCCGGGCCGGCCTGCCCGCCGTCCTCGCCGACCTGGCTGCGAGGGGGGTGCGGCGGCTGATGGTGGAGGGCGGCGGCACCGTGCTCGCGCAGTTCCTCGCCGAGGGGCTCGCCGACGAGCTTGACCTGGTGGTCGCCCCGGTCTTCGTCGGCGACCCGGCCGCGCCGTGCGTCACCGGTGCCGCCGCGCCGGTCCCGGCGCACCGCATGCACCTGGCCGAGGTCCGCCTGATCGGCGACGTGGTGCTGCTGCGTTACCTTCCCGGCCCGGCGGGCGCCGGAGCCCCATCATTCCGTCATTAAGCGGGTGCGATCCGGCTGGTACGGGTCCAGCCACGCAGATCAGCGCGTTAGACGGTGTTCCGGCACGTCGGTCACCGGGGCGGCAGTGACCTGCCCGAACGCGGCTGGGGAGTGACCGGGCGGGCTTCGGCAGCGACAGCGGCCTGCTCGCCGCCTGCCGGCTGAGGCTGCGGCACCGTCTCGGGTTCAGGCAGCAGCAGCTCCTCCACCCCGCAGCCGAGCACGGCGCCCGCGCTGATCGCCATGCCGCGTTCGGCGAGCAGCCGCTGCAGTTCGCTGGCCTTCTAGATGCCGCGATTGGCAGCTGCCAGACGGAGATTCCACTTCATCGGGCCGGTCCCTTCCACCGGTCGGCGGCGCACTGCTGGCCGACGACCCGGGCGTCCTCGACATGGGTGCCGTGAACGTGGATATACCTGGCCGTGGTACCGGTCCAGGCGTGACCGAGCAGCTCCTGGATAGCCGAACAGGCTCATCCCGCCCCAGTACAGCAGAGCCGACCCGCACCCGACTTCGCCCGAGACGACAGACCATCGCTCCAGGCGAGATTACTTCACGGAGACTGAGGGAAGATCAGGATGGCACGCCAACAGCAAGCCACCTTTCACAAGCCCTGGTCCAGGCCTGATCGAGGATGGAAGACAGGCACCGGCAAGCCCACGAACTCGGGGACTATTGCATAATTCATGGGGGATCGTGGCTGGCTGGCGCCGCCCGGCGGAGTTGCCCGGCCCGGCCGGCGGGCGGGTGCCGGACCTGGCCGCCACGGCGCCGCCGGCAGACCCGGGCCAGGATCTATGCGCCACGATGTGAGTTCCGGCCGCGGGACAGGGCAGGATGGGGGGATGACGGATACCAGAATCGCGGCAGGCGACGGGATGCGCGCCGCGATCGAGCGAAGCGGCTACTACCCGGGCCTGGTCTTTGACGCGGTGTCATCCGCTCTCGGGGCCGAGCCGGTGGTCTCCTATGTCGTCACCCACGATGCGCTGTTCGACACCGGGATGGAGGTCCGGCGCCACATGACGGTCCTGGCGCTCACGCCGACCCGCCTCGTCTACTCGCACACCGACGAGAGCCCGGCGGACGCCTCTGACCCCGATTCCCGGCCGCAGGCGGAGACCAGCACCGAGGCCGTGCGGTTCTCGCAGATCTCGTCGGTCGCCGTGACCAGGGTGGTGGCCGACCCAGCCTCTTACGTGCCCGGCCGGACGATGCCCGCCGAGGTGGTGCTGACCATCGGCTGGAACGTGCTCTCGCATATCGAGCTCGAGCCCGCGCACTGCGGGGACGAGAACTGCGACGCCGACCACGGCTACACGGGGACGGTGACCGCCGATGACCTGACGATGCGCGTCAGCGAGGCAGCGGACGGGGAAGACGCGGTGCGTCAGGTGCTTGAGTTCGCCCGGGCGCTCTCCGAGGCCACCAGCCGAGGCTGAAGGAGCAGCATGGCACCTGAAGGGCCGGCCGTGGCTGCCGATCTGCCCACGTCGCTGCCTGCGCTCCCGGCCTACGGCGAGTCCAGCCTGGCGGACCTGGCGTCGTCGCTGCTGGCGTCGCTGGGGGTGGCCGGGGAGGCGAACTCGCTGCGGCTGGCCGACGCCGACCGGGTGTGCCTGCTGGTGGTGGACGGTCTCGGCTGGGAGCTGCTGCGGGAGCACCCCGCGGCGGCGCCGTTCCTGTCCGAGCTGGCGGTCTCCGGCCGGCCGCTGACCGCGGGGTTCCCCGCGACGACGGCGACCAACATGGCGTCGCTGGGGACCGGGCTGCCGCCCGGGCAGCACGGCGTGCTCGGCTACCGGGTGGCGGTGCCGGGGGAGGCCAGGCTGCTCAACGCGATGCACTGGGACGCCGGCGTGGACCCGGTAGCCTGGCAGCCGCGGCCGACGATCTTCGAGCGCGCCGCGGCGGCGGGAGTCGCCGCGTACCGGGTGTCGCACGCCTGGTTCCGGAAGACCGGGCTGTTCATCGCCACGATGCGCGGAGCCGAGTACGTGAACGCCAACACCTTCGGCGCCCTCGCCGGCGAGGCCGCCGCGGTGCTGCGGCGCTCGGATCGCGCCCTGGCCATGGTGTACCACGGCGAGCTCGACGCGACCGGCCACGTGTTCGGCTGCTCGTCGGATGCCTGGCGGTACCACCTCGGGCACGTCGACAAGCTGGCCGAGCAGCTCGTCGGTGCCCTGCCGCCGGGGGCGGCGCTGTACGTGACCGCCGACCACGGCATGGTGGACGTGCCGCCGCAGGACCGGGTCGACGCGGACGCCGTGCCCGCGCTGCGGGACGGCGTCGCCCTGCTCGGCGGCGAGCCGCGGGCCCGGCACGTGTACGCGGTGCCGGGAGCGGCCGGCGACGTGCTCGCGGCCTGGCGGGCGGTGCTCGGCCACCGGGCGTGGGTCGTATCCCGGGACGAGGCCATCGCCGAGGGATGGTTCGGCCCGGTGGACGACTGGCTGGTGCCCAGGATCGGCGACGTGGTCGCCGCCCCGGCCGGCCCGTTCGCCATCGTCGCCTCGGAGGCGGAGCCGAAGGAGTCCGCCCTCATCGGCATGCACGGCTCGCTCACCCCCGCGGACCAGCTGGTTCCCCTGCTCACCTTTTCGGCCATCTAGCATCTACTGAAGACCGGTCCCGGGCGGTGGCCCGGTGCGGTCCCGGGCGGTGGCCCGGTGCGGCCCCCGGCGGTGGCCGGGGCCCGGTCCCCGGCGGTGGCGTGACCCCCCACGCGAGGCGGAGAGATGGACCTGAGACGCGAGCTCCTGACCGCCGAGATGATCGACCCCTCGGGCAAGCCGGCCCGGACCACGATCGAGGTCCGCTATGACCCGCTGACCGGCCACAGCTCGCGCATCCTGCCCGAGCGCGGGCTGATGCCCGCCAGCGACTTCGACCTGGCCGCGTTCGCGCGCGAGACCCAGCCGAACTGCCCGTTCTGCCCGGAACGGATCGAGGCGCTCACGCCCAGGCTGATGCCGGACATCCACCCCGAGGGGCGGATCGTGCGCGGCGAGGCGGTCCTGTTCGCAAACCTGCATGCGTACTCCTCGCACAGCGCGGTGTCGGTGTACTCGCCTCGGCTGCACTACCTGCCGCTGGGCGCGATCACCGAGCAGCTGCTCGCGGACAACCTGTCGGCGCAGGTCGCGTTCGCGCAGGCGGTGATGGCGGCCGAGCCGCAGTCGCGGTGGGCGTCGATCAACGCGAACCACATGCTGCCGTCCGGGAGCTCGCTGTTCCATCCGCATTTGCAGGGGATCGTCGACTCCCAGCCGACGACGTTCCAGCGGCTGCTCGCCAGCGTGCCCGCGGAGCGGTACGCCGCGTACCTGGACGCCGAGCGCCGCAGCGGGGAGCGCTACCTCGCGGGCACCGGGCGGGTCCACTGGATGGCGAGCTTCGCCCCGGTCGCCCCGGGGGAGCTGCGGGCGCTGATCCCTGGCCTTTCCTCGCCAGCCGAGCTGACCGGCGATCTCGTCGAGGAACTCGCTCACGGCCTGGCGCTGGCCCTCGGCGGGTACGCGGACATGGGTTTCGAGAGCTTCAACTGCGCGGTCTACGGGGCGCCGCCCGGCACCGGGGGCTACCCGCTGAACCTGCGCCTGGCCTGCCGCTCGAACCTCAAGCCCTACTACCGTTCGGATTCCACGTTCCTGGAGCGGCTGCACTGGGAGGGCGCCGTCGACCTGGCACCGGAAAGCGTGGCCAGGGTCGTCGGCGAGCGGTTCGGCACGTGCTGACCGACCTGCCGGCCTCGCCGCCCACGGTGCCGCGCTACGGGGAGTCGAGCCTGGCGGACCTGGCGTCGTCGGTGCTGGCGTCGCTGGGGGTGGCGGGAGAGCCGAACCCGCTGCGGCTGCGTGCGGCGGAGCGGGTGTGCCTGCTGGTGGTTGACGGGATGGGCTGGGAGCTGCTACGGGAGCATCCTGCGGCGGCGCCGTTCCTGTCCGAGCTCGCGGTGTCCGGGCGGCCGCTGACCGCCGGGTTCCCCGCGATGACCGCGACCAGCATGGTCTCGCTGGGGACCGGGCGGCCGCCCGGGCAGCACGGCGTGCTCGGCTACCAGGTGGCGGTGCCGGGGGAGGCGCGGCTGCTGAACACGCTGCGCTGGGACGCGGGGGTGGACCCGGTGGCCTGGCAGCCGGGGCCGACCATCTTCGAGCGTGCCGCGCGGGCCGGGATCCGGGGGTTCCACGTGGCCAGGTCGTCGCTGCTGCGAACCGGGCTGACGGTCGCGGGGCTGCGCGGCGCGCGGGAGGTCGCCGCCGACACGCTCGGCGCGCTCGCCGCGCAGGCCGCCGCCGCGCTGCGGGGCCAGGACCGCGCCCTGGCGCTGGCGTACCACGCCGACCTCGACACCACCGGGCACCTGTTCGGCTGCTCGTCGGACGCCTGGCGCTATCACCTGGGGCAGGTCGGCCGGCTGGCGGAGCAGCTCGCCGGGGCACTGCCGCCGGGGACGGTGCTGTACGTGACCGGCGACCACGGCATGGCGGACGTGCCGCCGCAGAACCGGGTCGACGCGGACACCGTGCCCGGGATGCGGGACGGGGTCGCCCTGCTCGGCGGCGATTCGCGGGCCAGGCACGTGTACGCCGTGCCCGGCGCGGCGCGCGACGTGCTGGCGGCCTGGCGGGGCATCCTCGGCCACCGCGCGTGGGTGGCGTCCCGGGACGAGGCGATCGCCGAGCAGTGGTTCGGGCCGGTGGACGGCCGGCTGGCGCCGCGGATCGGCGACGTGGTCGCCGCGCCGGCCGGGCCGTTCGCGATCGTGGCCTCGAGGGCGGAGCCGAAGGAGTCCGCGCTGATCGGCCTGCACGGCTCGCTGACAACGTCGGACCAGGTCGTGCCGTTGCTGACCCTGTCGGTCACGTGACGCAGCCGGTATAACCGACAGCAGCGGCGCCGCGCCCGGCCGCCGCGGAAGGGAGTGGCTGTGACTGCAGCGAACTACGAGCAGCTCCCGGCGGACCTGCCGGTGCCCGAGGACGACGGCGCGGCCGCGCACCTGGCCGGCGCGGTCATGCCCTCGATCACGCTGCCCGCGACCAGCGGCGAGCCGGTGGACCTGTCCACGATCGGCCCGCGCGCGATCCTGTACGTGTACCCGATGACCGGGACGCCAGGGGTGCCGCTGGTGGACGGGTGGGACCAGATCCCCGGCGCGCGCGGCTGCACGCCGGAGTCGATGGGCTTCCGCGATCACTATGACGAGATGGCCGGGCTCGGCGCGCAGGTCTATGGCCTGTCCACCCAGGGCACGGCCGCGCAGTCGGAGGCGGCCGCCCGGCTCGGCCTGCCGTTCCCGCTGCTCTCCGACTCCGGCCTGGTGCTGGCCGAGCGGCTGCGGCTGCCGACGTTCACGGCGTCCGACGGCGTGGTGCGGTACAAGCGGATCACGCTCGTGCTGGACCAGGGCCGGATCGAGCATGTCTTCTACCCGGTCTTCCCGCCGGACGCGCACGCTGCCGAGGTCCTGGACTGGCTGCGGGCGCATACGGGCTGAATCCGGGCGGGCATCAGGTTTGTCCACAGTCCGCGCAGGGAAAACGCACCGGGTTTCGACGGGTTGTCCACAGGAATTGCGAGGTTATCCCCAGCGATGAGTGCCGACGCGCCCTCCCTGCACACCGCTGCCGCCTCCCATCCGCGGCAGCCCGGGCATCCGCTGACCGACGTCGCGTCGCTGGCGCGATCGCCGGCCGGCGGCTCGCCGCCGGTCCTGCTCGACGTCCGCTGGCGGCTCGGCGGGCCGCCGGGCATCGACAGCTACCGCCAGGGCCACCTGCCCGGCGCCGTGTACGTGGACCTGGACACCGACCTGGCCGGCCCGCCGGGCACCGGCGGCGCGGGCGGCGTGGGCGGCGGGGGCAGGCACCCGCTGCCGGCCGCCGCCGATTTCCAGGCTGCGATGCGCCGTGCCGGCGTCAGGGCCGGTTACCCGGTCGTGGTCTACGACGACGGCGACTCGACGATCGCGGCCAGGGCCTGGTGGACGCTGCGTTACTTCGGCCACGACCAGGTGCGGGTGCTGGACGGCGGCCTGCGCGCCTGGGTGGCGGCCGGGCAGCCGGTCACCACGGAGGAGCCGCAGGTGACGCCGGGCGACTTCACCGCCGTGCCCGGCCACCTCCCGCTCCTGGACGCGGCCGGGGCGGCGGCGCTGGCCAGGTCCGGCGTGCTGCTCGACGCCCGGCAGGGGGAGCGGTACCGCGGCGAGACCGAGCCGGTCGACCCGGTGGCCGGCCACATCCCCGGGGCGGTGAGCGCGCCGACCGCGGCGAACGTCGGCCCTGACGGGCGGTTCCTGCCCGCCGCCGAGTTGCGGGAGCGGTTCGCCGGGCTCGGTGTCCCGGTCGGGCGGCCAGGTGGGTCCGCGGGTGCCCGTTCAGGCCTGTCCCCGGACACGTCCCCGGGCGCGGCGGCCGGCGGGGTGGCCGTCGGTGCGTACTGCGGCTCGGGCGTGACCGCCGCCCATGAGGTGCTCGCGCTTGAGCTGGCAGGCGTGCCCGCCGGCCTGTACGTGGGCTCCTGGTCCGGCTGGACCGCCGATCCCAGCCGCCCGGTCGCGACCGGGCCCGATCCCGGCTAAGGGCCTGCCGGCCCGGCCGGCCGCGCCCGCGCCGCCCGGCTGCCGCCGGCCGGGCAGCAGATCAGCCGCCGCACCAGGGGGCTAAGGCGCCCGCGCCCGCAGATATAAGGCGTCTGCCCGATGCGCCGCCCCCCCGCCTTACGGCGAGCCTCGAAGGTGCAAGGCCAGGGCGGCCAGCACCGAGGAGGACCGCATGAACCCCTACCTGCTGCAGAGCGTGGCCGTCGGACGCGCCAGGGATCTGCGCGACGAGGTGACCGCGGCGAACCGGGCCAGGAGGGCCCGTGGCGCGCGGGCGGGCACCTGGTCCGGCACCGCGCTGCCGCGCGCGGGCGCGCGGCTCGTCCGGCGGGCGGCGCATCCCTGACCGGAGGACATGAGCGGCGCCCGCGCCAGGCTGGGTGATCACGGCGGGCGGGGGCCGCCCGGCATGGCAGAGAGGAACCGATGTACTCCGCGACATACGCGCGGCCGGGCCGCCGCCAGCCACTGCGGCCCGCCGCCGTCCAGCAACTGCCCTGCAGCACCGACCCGGAGCTGTTCTTCGCCGAGTCGCCGGACGACCTGCGGCGCGCCAAGGCGCTGTGCTCCGCGTGCCCCATCCGGGTTGCCTGCCTCGCCGGGGCGCTGCAGCGCGGCGAGCCCCACGGCGTCTGGGGCGGCGCGCTGTTCCTGCGCGGCGTGGTCACCGCGGACAAGAAGCCGCGCGGCCGCCCGCGGCGGTCACCCTCCGTCGCGAGGGGCGAGGTCGTGGCGGGCAGTCAGCACTAGCCAGGTTGCCACGCCGGTGGCCAGCGCGGGAGCGGCCGGATGCGGGCCCGCCGCGGCCACCGCAGCGGCGCAGGCCGCCAGCGCGAGCAGGATCCGCAGCACGAGGCGCACCGGGCGTCCCCGGCGTGCCCGAGACCACAGATGCCGGCCAGCGAGAAGATCTTGAACGGGACGCCGCGTGCCTGCCGTGGCCACCGGGCCGGCCCGGAGATCGGCCACAGCCTCGCCGCGCCCGAACCTGGTCCGCAGCGCCGTGTAGGCGGCCGCGGCCTCGGCGAACCGCTGCGGGTCGCCGCCGTCCTCGCGGTCGGGGTGCGTGGCGCTCGCCACCCGGCGCCACGCGGCGTGCACCTCCTCGTCGGTCAGGTCGCCCCGCGGCTCAAGCCCGAGAACGGCGAACGGGCCGGCCGCCGCCTGGCGGGTCACGGGCCGGGCTCCGCGCCGAAGGCCTCGTCGAGCAGCG
>JASHPR010000026.1 GCA_030038015.1 Streptosporangiaceae bacterium | reverse complement strand
TCACTAGGCCTGATCGGTGTGCAGGTGATGCTCGGCGCGGTAACGGTGTGGCTGCACAACGCCGGCTGGACGGTGGCGCTGCACCTGGCCTGCGCCTGGCTGCTGGTCGGGACGATCACGGTGACCACGCTGGGGATCTGGCGCGCTCCGCGGGCCGCCCGATCCCCTGATACCGAGGCTCGGGTAGCACCCGCGGGCCGGACGGGCCTGGCGGCCGTGGCCCTGATGTACGCGCTCGGGGTCAGCGGGATGCTGGTCCTCGACGGCGGGGCGAGCAGGGCCTGCCCAGGCTGGCCTGCCTGCGGGCTGGGCACGGGTGCTGCGGGCCACGTCGCCCTGCAATACCTGCACAGGTCGGTGGTGCTGGCGGCGACGGTGATGATCGCGGTCGCGGCGGTGCGGACGCTGCGGTCGGCGTCGGCGGCCCGGGCGGTACGGGTCCTGGCGGTGACGGCACTAGCGCTACTCGCGTCGACGGCAGCGCTCGGCGGCCTGGTCGCGACGAGCGGTGCGCCGGCCGCCGACCAGGACTTGCATCTCGCCCTGGCCAGCGCGCTATGGATCACCGTCGTGGCGCTGGCCACGCCGGGGGCTCCTGGCCCGGTCCGCAGGCCAGAACAGGCCAGGCCGGAGCGGCCGCGCCAGGATCAGGCTGCCCGGCTGCCGCGACCGGTCGGCGGGTGACGCGGACCTGGCGCGCGATCCGAGTGTCCGCGCCGGGTCCTGGCCCGCTCGCTCGGCCAGCGGGCCACGGCCGAATGTCCTGTGCACCGACATATAAAAGGGTTACAGGACGTAATTCGGCGCGTAAACAAAGAAACCGGTCAGGGTCTCCGGCACCAGCATCGCGCCGAGCGAAAGCACCCATATTTCGGGCGGCGCGCGGCGCGGGCACGGATTGCAAGCTGGCGATGATAAAGCGGTGCGGCGCCGGGGTAAAGCGGACACTCGATGAACTCGTGCACGACGCAATGCTGCGGTGCGTAATCCCGGAACGGGCCGGGCGTAATAGGCATCCTGGCTGCTCAGCCCGTCGGCCCGTCAATCCAGGGTGAAGTAGTCGGGACCTGAGTAGCGGCCGGTAGCCAGCTTGGTCCGCTGCATGAGCAGGTCGTTCAGCAGGCTGGAGGCGCCCAGGCGGAACCAGCGGGGATCCAGCCAGTCCTCCCCCACTGTCTCGTTGACCAGGACCAGGTACCTGATGGCGTCCTTGGCGGTGCGGATGCCGCCGGCCGGCTTGACGCCGACCTGGCGGCCGTGGGCCGCGCGGAAGTCGCGCACCGCCTCCAGCATGACCAAGGTGACCGGTAGCGTCGCGGCCGGGGCGACCTTGCCGGTCGAGGTCTTGATGAAGTCGGCGCCCGCCAGCATGGCCAGCCACGAGGCACGCCGCACGTTGTCCAGCGTGACCAGCTCGCCGGTCTCCAGGATGACCTTGAGGTGGGCGGTTCCCGCGACGGCCTCCCGGACCGCGGCGATCTCGTCGTAGACGAGCTGGTAGTCCCCGGCCAGGAAGGCGCCGCGGTCGATCACCATGTCCACCTCGTCGGCGCCGGCCGCGATCGCGTACCTCGCGTCGGCGAGCTTGACGTCCGGGCTGGTCCGGCCGCTGGGGAACGCGGTCGCGACGCTGGCGACGTGCACGCCGCTGCCGGCCAGCTCGGCCGCGGCGACGTGGGCCAGGTCCGGGTAGACGCAGACGGCGGCGACCTGGGGCGCGGTGGGGTCGGCGGGGTCGGGGCGTTTGGCCTTTGCGCACAGCGCCCGTACCTTGCCCGGCGTGTCCTGGCCCTCCAGCGTGGTCAGGTCGATCATCGAGATCGCGGCGTCCAGCGCCCACGCCTTGGCCGTGGTCTTGATCGACCGGCTGGCCAGCATGGCCGCGCGGGCCTCCGCCCCGACCTGGTCCACTCCCGGCAGCCCGTGCAGGAACCCCCGCAGCGAGGTGCCCGAGAGCGGCTGCGTGCCAGCCGGCGCGGTCATCGGCGACTCCTTCGTTCCGCTGATCACCATTCTGGCCCACGGCGCGGGCCCGGCGGCCGGCCAGGTGGGCGCGGCGGGCGCCTCAGGGCCCGGTCCCGGCGGGTCAAGCGGTCGCCACTGCGGCCTCGATGCGGCGGGCGAGGGCGATGAGCTGCTCTTCACCCCCTGGCGGGCCGATGAGCTGGAGCGAGGCAGGCAGCCCAGCGGGGCCGCCGGGAACGGGCAGGGCCAGCGCGGGAAGCCCGGCCAGGTTGGCCGGCATGGTGAGCACGGTGAGCGGGATGCCCCGGTCACCGAGCAGCGGCGGCGCCCCGACCAGCGTCGGCAGGGCGAGGAACGGATGGCGGGCCAGCTGGGCGGCGAACCACTCGCGCACCAAGGCCCTGGTCTCCTCCGCCGCGGCCACCTGACCGGCGGTGATCGCGGCCGCCTCGGTCATGTTGCGGCGGATGTTCGCGCCGAGCCTGGCCAGCTCGGGCATCAGGTAGGCGTTCACCTGGTACGCCTCGGCGTCGATCAGCACGTCTGTCGCCGTCACCGTGGCGGCGAAGTCCAGGCCCGCGGCCGCCGCGGTCCGGATGCCTGCCGCGTCGAGCGCCGCGTCGATCGCGGCGTCGGTGTCGGGGTCCACGGCGGCGCCGGTGCCCGCCCGGATCCGGCCGACCGCGAGCTCGCAGGTCCCGGGCGTGAAGCCCGGTTCGATCAGGCGCATGCCGAGCTCCACCGCGGCCACGTCCGCACCGAGCGGGCCCACGGTGTCCAGGGACGGGGCCAGCGGGTACACGCCTTCGACCGGCACCCGGCCCCAGGTGGTTTTCAGGCCGACGACGCCACAGCAGGCGGCGGGGATCCTGATCGAGCCGCCGGTATCGGTGCCGAGCGCCACGTCCGCCTCGCCGAGCGCCACGGCGACCGCCGAGCCGCTTGACGAGCCGCCCGGCAGACGCTGCGGATCGGCCGGGTTGACCGGCGTGCCCGACCAGGCGTTCGTCCCGCTGGCCGACCAGCACAGCTCGGTCAGGTTGGTCTTCCCGACGATCCGCGCCCCGGACCGCCGGGCCGCGGCCACCACGGCCGCGTCCCGCCCGGCCGGCCTGGCCCGCCCGGCGATCACCTGGCAGCCGACCGTCGTGGGCAAGCCCTCGACGTCGATGCAGTCCTTGACCGCGAGCCGCACCCCGGGGCCGGGCGCCTCCAGCCGCACGATCCAGGTAGCGCTGCCCGGGCTGCCGACACCAGCTGTGTGACCCATGCGGTCATTGTCGCCTACCGGGGAGAGTTCCGGGTGAGCCGTCCCCGCAGCTGCGGAAGGTTCGCGGTGGCTGTCCCCGCAGC
>JASHPR010000305.1 GCA_030038015.1 Streptosporangiaceae bacterium | reverse complement strand
CGGTGAGGCAGGCCACGCCGCCGCCCGGCCGCGGCCGGAGCCCGGCCAGGTCCGCGGTGGCGAGATCGCGCAGGGCTCCCCCGCCCGGCGGCAGCTCCCGCCCGGCGCCGTCGAGGAAGCGGGCGCCCAGGGCAGCAAGCGCGCCGGTGCCGGCATCGGTGGACGCCGACCCGCCGAGGGCGATCACGATCCGCTGTGCGCCCGCGTCGAGCGCGTCGGCGATCAGCTCTCCGGTCCCGGTCGTCTGCGCGCCGAGCGGGTCGAGCGCGGCCATCAGCGGCAGGCCGCTGGCCTGGGCCAGCTCGATGCAGCCGGTCGCGTCGCCGAGCTCGAGCCAGCGGCTGGCCACGGCCCGCCCGTCCGGCCCGGTGACCTCAGCCTGGTGCCAGCGGGCCGCCGGGTCGGTCGCGGCGAGTACCTCCAGCGTGCCCTCGCCCCCGTCGGCGAGCGGCAGGCGGACCAGCTCGTCGCCGGGCCGGGCGGCATGCCAGCCGTCGGCGAGCGCCGCCGCCGCCGCACGGGCCCCGATGCT
This sequence comes from Streptosporangiaceae bacterium, assembly GCA_030038015.1. GTDB lineage: Bacteria > Actinomycetota > Actinomycetes > Streptosporangiales > Streptosporangiaceae > JASHPR01. Next base: position 2,955 of record JASHPR010000305.1, on the reverse strand, counting down.
GCCCTTGAGCGAGTCGGGCGCGATGAGGACGCGCACCGCTGTCAGCCGGCCGCCTGCTGGGCCACCTGCTGCGGCGGGTGGTACGCGGGCAGGCCCAGGCGGGCGCGGACGGCCTGCTGCACCTGTTCCTTGGGCGGCCGGGCGTCGATCGTCACCACGTACTCCTTCCTGCGGAAGATGTCGAGCACGGGATCGGTTTTCCCGTGGTACTCCCGCAGCCGGACGGCGAGCGCCTCCTCGGTGTCGTCTTCCCTGGTGACCAGCTCACCGCCGCAGGCGTCGCACCGGCCTGCTTCCCTCGGGCTGTTGTTGATCAGGTTGTAGTCCATGCCGCAGCCGGCGCACAGCCGCCTGGCCATCACCCGCCGCCTGACCTCACTGTCGGGCAGGTCGAGATAGATCACGCCGTCGATGTCGTAGCTCTCCAGGAAGAACTCGGCCTGGCGCTCATTGCGGGGGAAGCCGTCGATGATGAATCCGTAGTTCCAGTCGTGCTGGGTCAGCCGGTCCCGCACGATGCCCTCGACCAGGTCGTCGCCCACCAGCTCGCCCGCCGCCATGGTGCGCCTGACCTGGGCGCCGAGCTTGGTGTGGTTCTGCACGTTCCAGCGGAGGATGTCGCCCACGCCGATGTTCACCAGATCGAGGCCGACCGCGAGCATCGCCGCCTGCGTGCCCTTGCCGCTGCCCTGCACCCCCATGATGACGTACTTCCGCATGGGCCTAGCGTCGCACAGGCGGCCGGCCATGGGGCCGCTGGCTGTCCGGGCAGGGGCGGCCCGCTATCCCCCGGCCTCGTGGGCCCCGGACGAGCCGCGCAGCGCGAACCGCCGCTCGCAGCACCGGCGCAGCTTGGGGTCCAGGGACGTCCGGATCAGCGGCCAGTCCTCGATCAGCAGCCGGGCGTTGAGGAAGCGCGCGACATCGTTGCGCCTGCCCTGAGTCAGCACGATGCCGTACATGCTGCGGCGGATGCTGTCGTCGGTCACATCGCACTCGCGCATGCCGGGCCACGACAGGTGCCTCGGCAGCACGACGACTCCCTTGGCCGGGCCGCGCAGATCCTCCAGCCGCTGCGGGAGGCGGCCGGCGATCCCGGACCGCCCGGAGAGAAGCTCCGCAAGAGACATGCACTGATTATCGCCGAACAGGCCACCCTCCCCGGCAGTGACTCGCGGGGCCAGCCAGCCCCCGGCCGCCCGGGCCGGTGACCCGGATGCGCCTTGCCCCGGATCGTCCCGTCCAGCTTGCGGCACGCCGCGGGCCCGGCGTGCTATCCGCTGCACTGGCCTGCCGCCATGCAGCGCTACGCTCTTTGCATGTCCAGCGTTCGGGCCAGGCCGCGGTGGTTCTTCCTGCTCACTCCCAAGTGGCTTGGCTGGCATGCGTTCGCGGTGGTCGCCACGATCGGCATGCTGTGGCTGGGCGACTGGCAGTTCCACCGGGCTGAGTCAGGCAACGCGCTGAGCTGGGCGTACACCTTCGAGTGGCCGATCTTCGCGATCTTCGGCGTGGTCTTCTGGGCAAAGACCATCCGGGATGAGCTCAGGCCGCACGCCGAAACTGGCGAGGTCCCGGACGTCGACCTCCCGGCCCGCGCCGCCCCCGCCCCCGTGTCGGCCGGGGACGCGGGCGGCAGCGCCGGCGGCCAGGACGTCCCCGGGGCCGGGGACACTGGCGAGGACGATCCGGAACTGGCGGCCTACAACGCCTACCTGGCCCGCCTGAACGAGCAGGTGAAGGGGCATGGCCGGTGGCATGGCCTGCGCTAGCCCGCGCGGGCCGGGCGGCTGGGCCACCAGGCGGCGGCCGGCCCGCACTGCGCGGTGAAGGGCAATCGTGACATATCGAGGAGGCAGGACGGTGCGTGCAGATGCGCTGGTCACGGCGGTGCGCCGGTACCGGGTGATGGCCTACGTGACCGGCGTGGTGCTGATGTTCTTGTGTTTCGTCGGGATACCGCTCCAGGTGGCGGCGCACAACCTCGTCGTGGTGAACTACGTCGGCACCACGCACGGGATCCTCTACATGATCTACCTCGTCGCCGCGTACCTGATGACGCGCCAGGTGGGGCTGAGGCTGGCCAGCCCGTCGACGCTGATCGTCCTGCTGGCCGGGACGATCCCGGTGCTGACGTTCATCGTCGAGCGCTGGGTCACCCGCCGGTACATCAACCCTGCGCTGGCCGCGGCCGGGGTGGCCCCCAGGGAGGCCGCCGTGCGGCCTGCCCCTGGCCAGCCTGCCATGCAGCCTGCCGTGCAGCCATCGGCGCAGCAGCCGCCGCCGGGCTAGGCGCCAGTGGAGGGGGACGGGGAGGCGGGCGCGGTGGGGCAGCAGTACTTCGCCGAGCGCCCGGCGACCCGGCGGCGCCCCGGCACGGTGCATGTGGTCACCTCTGACCTGCACCTGGAGCTGGAAACCGACTCCGGGGTGTTCTCGCCGTCAAGGCTCGACCCCGGCACCCGGCTGCTGCTGGAGACCGCGCCACCGCCGCCGGCCAGCGGGAACCTGCTCGACCTGGGCTGCGGTTACGGGCCGATCGCGCTGGTGCTGGCCGCGCGGTCCCCCGGCGCCCGGGTCTGGGCGGTGGACGTCAACACCCGGGCCCTGGAGCTGTGCGCCAGGAACGCCGCGCGCGCCGGCCTGCCGAACGTCCGCTGTGCCGCGCCCGGTGATCCCGCCCTGCCCGGCACGTTCGACCTGATCTGGTCCAATCCCCCGATCAGGATCGGCAAGGCGGCCCTGCATGGGCTCCTGTCGGCCTGGCTGGCCCGCCTGGCGCCGGGGGGCGTCGCCTACCTGGTGGTCCAGCGCAACCTCGGGTCTGACCCGTTGCAGCGGTGGCTGGAGGGCTCGGGGTGGCCCGCGGAGCGTGTCGCCGCGCGATCGGGGTACCGAGTGCTGCGGGCCGGCGCCCCGGCCAGCGCCGGCGGCACGGCCAGCGCCGGCGGCACG
>JASHPR010000304.1 GCA_030038015.1 Streptosporangiaceae bacterium | reverse complement strand
GGCCCCGGCGGGCACGAGCCGCGGACCCGGCTGCGAGAACGGGCCGGCGGGGACGGGCGGGAAGCCGGGCGGGGGGACGGCGTACACCGGCTGGCCCTGGCGCAGCCGGTAGCGCCCGGGCGGCACCGACGCGTCGGCGATCACGTGCACCTCGGCCGGGCCCTGCCCGGCCAGCCGCGCGCCGCGGGCGGCGACCTGCTCCACGTAGACCTCGGCGGCGCTCTGGGCCACCAGGTTGAGCTCCATGTGCTCGCTCAGCGAGCCGAGGTCGCCGGGGTTCATCCGGATGTCGACGAGGTTCGGCGCGAGCAGGGACCCGCTCGGCGTGATGACGAACACCTCGGGCAGGTGCCGGAGGGCGAGACGCAGCACGTCCTGGCCATCACGCCACGGCCGGGCCGCCAGCCGCCGCACCCACGGGTGATCCCTGGTCACGCCCAGCGCCCGCAGGGCGACCACGGCCACGACCGTGAGCGCCGCGAGCAGCACCAGCAGCATGGTGGCCGCGATGACCGAACCGGTCTGGTCCAGCAGGACCACCCAGCATGCCGCCATCCCTGCCGCCGCCAGCCACCGCCTGCGGCTGCGCCGCTGCAGCGGCGCGCGCGCCGGCCTGCGCGCGGCCCGGCTGCGCTCCATCGGCACCGTCCTCGTCTGCCCGTCACATGCGCGGTCGCCGCACCCGTCACTCGACAATGCGGGCTCCGGCCCGGGCGGGTCAACGGAATGCAGCCAACTCCCAGAGATCTGGAAGTTGGCATGTGGCCGCCGGCGGCGGGGACGGGGCACCCCGGCCCGCGGGTTCAGGGCGCCGGGCCGCCGGGGCCGCGGAGGATGTCCAGGATCGGCCCGCCGTACCTGGCCAGCTTGCTCTCGCCGACGCCGTTCACCATGGCGAGCTCGGCGAGCGTCGCCGGGGACCGGGCCGCAATCTGGCGCAGCGTCGCGTCGTGGAAGATCACGTACGCGGGCACGCCCTGGTCCTTCGCCGCGGCCGCGCGCCAGGCGCGGAGCCGCTCGAACACGGCCGCGGCCTCTCCCGGCAGGCCGGCCGCTGCCGCGGCCGCGGCGGGGCGAGTGCCCTTCGCCGTCCTGGCCGCCGCCCGCGGCGGGTCGTGCCGCAGCAGCACCTGCCGTCCCCGGTAGAGCACCTCGTTGCTGGCGTCGGTCAGCACCAGCGTGCCGTAATCGCCTTCCACGGCCAGCAGGCCCTGCGCCAGCAGCTGGCGCACTACCCCGCGCCACTGGGTGTCGGGCAGTTCCGTGCCCTTGCCGAACACGGTCAGGGCGTCGTGGGCGTGCTGGATCACCTTGGGCGTCCGCCTGCCGAGCAGGATGTCGATGGCCTGCCCGGCACCGAACTTCTGGTGCCGCTCATGTCCCAGCCGCCACACGGTCGACAGCAGCTTCTGCGCGGCGACCGTGCCGTCCCACGCCTTCGGCGGCGTGAGGCACGTGTCGCAGTTGCCGCACGTCCCCGCCGGCTCGCCGAAGTAGCCGAGAAGCTGGCTGCGGCGGCACTCGACCGTCTCGCAGAGGGCGAGCATCGCGTCCAGGTGGGCGGCAAGACGCCGCCGGTGCGCGCCGTCGCCCTCGGAGCCGTCGATCAGCTTGCGCTGCAGGACGACGTCGGCAAGGCCGTAGGCCATCCAGGCGGTGGAGGGCAGGCCGTCCCGCCCGGCGCGGCCGGTCTCCTGGTAGTAGCCCTCGACGGACCTTGGCAGGTCCAGGTGCGCGATGAACCGCACGTCGGGCTTGTCGATGCCCATGCCGAACGCGATGGTGGCGACCATGAGCAGGCCGTCCTCGCGCAGGAACCGCGCCTGGTTCGCGCTCCTGGTGCCGGGGTCGAGCCCCGCGTGGTAGGGCAGCGCCCCGATCCCGTTGCGCACCAGGAACTCTGCGGTCGCCTCCACCGAGGCCCGGGACAGGCAGTAGACGATGCCGGCGTCACCAGGGTGCTCGGTGCGGATCAGGTCGAGCAGCTGCCGTCTGGGCTCGTTCTTGGGCACGATGCGGTACTGGATGTTCGGCCGGTCGAAGCTCGAGACGAAGTGGCGGGCTCCGGTGAGGTTCAGCCGTTCCGCGATCTCGGCGCGGGTCGCCTTGGTCGCCGTCGCCGTCAGCGCGATGCGGGGCACCGCCGGCCAGCGCTGGTGCAGCGCGGACAGCGCAAGGTAGTCGGGCCGGAAGTCGTGGCCCCACTGGGCCACGCAGTGCGCCTCGTCGATAGCGAACAGCGAGATCACCCCGCGTTCCAGCAGCCGCAGCGTTGATTCGGTGCTCAGCCGCTCCGGCGCCAGGTAGAGCAGGTCGAGTTCCCCGGCGAGGAAGGCGGCCTCGACCGCCCGGCGCTCGCCCGGCTGCTGCGCCGAGTTGACGAACCCGGCCCTGACGCCGAGCGCGCGGAGCGCGTCGACCTGATCCTGCATCAGCGCGATGAGCGGGGAGACGACCACGCCGGTGCCGGCCCGCCGCAGCGCGGGGATCTGGTAGCACAGCGACTTGCCGCCGCCGGTCGGCATCAGGACCAGCGCGTCGCCGCCCGCGGTGACGTGCTCGACGATCTCCTGCTGCTGGCCACGGAACGAGTCGTAGCCGAACACCCGGCGCAAGGTCTCCCGTGCCCCGCTTGCGCCAGTTTCCGGTGGTTTTTGGTTTTGGGGGGGACGCGGGGGTTGTCCCCCCGCGGGTGGGGCCACCGCGTCATTCTACGGAGGCGGCCGTGGCTCCGGCGGCGCGTTGCGCCCCCGGGTGCCCGCCGGCTCCGTCCCGCTGCGCGGCTAGATGACGGCCCAGCCGGTGAACCCGTCCCCCGCGGGATCCTGGTCCTGGTACTGGCTGCCGTTGCTCCCGGTGGCGTACAGCGACACGGTGCCGTCACCGAGGACGATACCGGCGAGGTCGCCGGCGATGTGGCCGCCGAGCGAGGCGCTGTTGCCGAACGGGCCGTCCGCGGCGGACTGCCATTTCGACCGGACCGACCCGCGGGTGGTCAGGACGTACACCGACACCGTGCCGGCGGCGCCCGGCACCGCCACCGGGGTGCCGGCCAGGCCGCCGTTGCTGGTCAGCTTCACCGGGCCGGCCAGGGTGGTGCCCGGCGTTGCCTGCTCGTAGCCGTACAGCTGCCTGTTCGTGCCGACCGCGTACACCGCGACGGTGTCATCGGCGGTGACGATCGCGGCCGGGCTGGCGGCCATGTGCCCGCCCAGGCTGCGGGTCCTGGTGACCGCGCCGCCGGCGGCTTTCTGCCAGAAGGCCCTCAGCGCCCCGCCGGTGGTCCTGGCGTAGACCGTGATGTTGCCGTTGGCCACCTGGACCACGGCCGGGGTGCCGGTCAGGTTGCCGGTCGCGGCCAGCCTCTCAGGGCCCGTGAAGCCGCCGCCCGGGCTCGCCTGGTAGTAGGTGTACAGGTTCCGGTCGGCGCCGATCGCGTAGAGCGCGACCGTGCCCCGCTGGGTGGCGATCGCGGCCGGGCTGCCTGCGATGTGACCGCCCAGGCTGGTGCCGGTGACCGCGCCGCCCGCACCGGACTCGCGGAACGCCTCGACCGCGCCCGCGGTTGTCTCGGCGTACACGGAGATGATGCCGTCGGCGGCCTGGACGGCTACCGGCGTGCCGGTCAGGTTGCGGGCGCTGCTCAGCTTCTTCGGGCCGGTGAAGCCGCCGCCCGGGCTCGCCTGGTAATAGCTGTACAGGTTGCCGCCGCGGATGACGTAGTCGGCGACGGTGCCGCCGCTGGTGAGCAGCGCGGGCTGCCCGGGGTTGACCGGGCCGGGAGGCGTGAGGCTCACGTCGAGGTAGTCCTGGTCGATGTCGATGGTGTCGCCGCCCCAGGTCTCGGCCGCCCCGCCGCTGAACTGGTGGGCGCGCTGGCCGGCCGGCCAGTCCCCGGCGGGGATGACCGGGTCGGCCGTGTTCGCCTGGCCGTTCCACAGCGCGTCCCAGATCACGTCGGGCATCGCGTACCTGGTGAAGTTGGCGACGAGGTCGGCGACCCCGGACGAGGAACTGCTGTAGACGCCCGACCGGTAGCCCTGGGCGTGCAGCTCGGTGGTCCAGGCGGACAGGAAGGCCAGGGCGTTGCTCTCCTGGTTGGCCGGGTAGGCCTCCATGTCGTAGTAGACCGGGGTGCCGGGCCCGAACCCGAGGGCGGCTGCCTGGGTGACCGCGTCCTCGGCGGCGGCAGCGCCCTGGCTGGCCGGGGAGGTGATCTGGCCGAACTCGGCCTGGACACCGGCGTAGATGGGCAGGAAGTGCCAGCCGGCCGCGGTCTGCTGCGATACCCAGCCGGCGGTCAGGTTGGGCTGGGCGCAGGCCCGGTCGGCGCCGCCGATGTAGATGCCCACCGCGCGGTAGGGGGATGCGCTCAGCCAGGCGCTCATGTACCCGGCGCTCGGCGCCGCGCAGGCGTCGAAGCCCTCGCCGGTGTAGCTGGTCGCGGTGGCCGGAACGTCCGCTGCCGCCGCGGCGGGCGCCGCGAGCTTCAGCGCCGCGCTCCGCGGGCCGGCCTGGCCCCCCGTGCCCTGGCTCCCGGTGGGCACCGGCAGCGACGCGCTGGCCAGGATCCGGGTCACCAGCCCCGGGTCGGTGCCGAACGTGGCCGTCACCTCGATGCCCGGGCTGACCACGGTGATGCGGTGCGCGGTCTGGTCCTCGGCCGCGGCCGCGGCGGACGCCTGCCCGGCCGCCGGCTGGACCAGGACCGCCTCGGTCGTACCCAGCAGGCCGGTGGGGCAGTCCTGGTCCTGCCCGGGCTCCCCCAGGTAGATCGCGTGCATGTCGAATCGCACGCAGGTCCGGGAGGCGGGCGTGGTGTGGATGACAGGCCAGCCGGCCGGGACCGAGAAGGTATACCCCAGGTACGTCACGGTCTTCAGGCCGCCAGGCGACGCGGCCGCCAGTGCGCTGGGCGCACCGATGGCGCATGCCGCGACCGCCGCGCCGGCCGCCAGGCCGCACCGGGCCAGGCGCGCGATCGGCAGAGTCATTGCCCCACTCCCTGAGCACGTCGGTGCCGTCGGCGAGCGCCCGGCCGCACCGGGAAGACGGCCCAGGCGCCCGGGCGGTTGAGCTGAATGGCGGGGAACTGCAGCGTAGCGATCCGCGCGCGGCTAAAGCGGCCATTCCGCCATATCCCCCGGAGGGCGGCCGCCGCGGCGATGTTGCTCTTCTAGCAGATAATCTGCTAATTGCTCCACTTGCTAGACTTGAGCCCATGAGCACGAGCGCGCCCACGCGAACGGTGGCGGACCTGTCCTACCTGCTGACGCATGCGGGGCATGTGCTGTCAACGCAGATGGCCGCCGCCATGGCTGAGATCGGCCTGACGCCGCGCGGGTACTGCGTGCTGTACCACGCCCTGGAGGCCGAGCGGACCCAGATCGAGCTGGCCGGGATCTCTGACCTGGACAAGACGACGATGGTGGTCACCGTTGACGAGCTGGAACGGGCAGGCCTCGCGGAGCGCAGGCGGTCCAGCACCGACCGCCGGGCCAGGATCATCGCCGTCACCGAGGCGGGCAGGCGCGCGGTCGCCGAGGGGGCGGAGATCGCCGACCGGGTGCACCGCGCGGTGCTCGACGCGCTGCCAGAGGCAGAGCGTGAGCCGCTCGTCGGCGCGCTCACGCGGCTCGCCGATGGGTACCTGTCCGCCCCGGCCGAAACCGGCCCTCAGGTCAGGCGGGAGCGCCAGAAGCGGCGCGGCGCCTGAGCCCGGGCATGACCGCACCCGGGTGGCACCGCGGGCCTGCCGCCTGCTCAGCCGTCCTGGTCACCCAGCAGGCGCCGCTCGGTGACCGCGACGGCCAGCTCGACCCGCGAGGAGCACGAGGTCTTCCGGTACAGCCTGGTCAGGTACGCCTCGACGGTCTTGACGCTGATGTTCAGGGTGTGGGCGATCTGCTGGTTCGTCCGCCCCTCGGCCACCAGCACGGCCACGCTGCGCTCGCGCGGGGTCAGCACGACCGGGCCCCTGGCAGGGGCCCGGGCCGCCGGGGGGAAGGCTGGCCGGGGCACCGGCAGGCCCGCCCCGCGCATGATCGCCGCCACGGCCCGCGCCCTGCCGGGGGCGCCCGCCCGTTCCCAGGCGGTGTGCGCGGCGGCCAGGGTGCTGGCCGGGTCGTCGCCGATCTTGCCGCGAACGGTCAGCGCCTCGGCGGCCAGCGTTCCCGCGGCCTCCGCCTCCGCCCGCTGCTGCGCGCGGCGGGCCGGGCCCGGATCGCGGGCGGCATAGGCCTGCGCCAGGCCGGCCAGGATCTCGTTCACCGGCGCAGCCTGGTCGAGGCCGGCGAGGCCCGCCGCGGCAAACGAGGTCACCTCCTGCTCGCCGCAGGAGAAGCCGATGTCGGCCATCCGGTAAAGGACGAGCGGCATCGCCGGCCGGTACACGCTGGGCGTGCCGACGTCGCAGACGTCCGCGAGGCGCCGCAGGGCCTCCTCGGGCCTGCCCTCGTCGAGGTCTGCGCCTGCCCGCGCCCACGCGCTCATCTCGGCCGGCCCCGCGGCTTCGACCCGGCTGGCGAGCTGGCGGGCTTCCCGAGGAGCGCCGGTGCCGCGGAGCAGTTCCATGCGCAGCGCGGCGAGGGTCCCTGCCAGGCCCGGCGGCAGCGCGCTGACCTGGCCCGCATCCATGGACGTGGCCTCGGACAGCGCCCCGGCCCAGTCCCCGCCCAGCCATTTGCAGATGATCTCGGTGAACAGCCAGAACGGCTCGGCCAGCAGCGGAGTCGCGTAAAAACAGGCCTTTCGCGCCGCGGCCAGATCAGCCCGTGCCTGGCCTAACTGGCCGAACACACTGCGGCATGTGGCCGAGGCGGTCAGCGCCCACACCAGTGCCGCCGGGTCGCTTCCCGCCGCCGCTCGCTGCTGGTCCAGCGCCGCCATGCACTCGCTGACCCGGCCCAGGCGCAGCGCCACCTGCACGGCCCGGTTCAGCGCCGCCACCCTCGCCACCGGCCGCTCAGATCCGTCGGACAGCGAGGACAGCCAGGGTGGCTCCATGGCCGGAACCTCGCCGGCCTCCGGGTGCAGCCGGGCCCGCCGCAGGCGCTCCGCGATCGGCTCAGCGCCGCCGGACGCCTGGCCGCCATGGGTCGCGCCCTTTTCCGCGGCGTTACCGTTGCCGGCGTCCGGATATGCCACATCGGTAGTCTACGTGCCGGCAGGCGGCGTCAAGGGTTATCCCTACTGGGATTGCAAGAACGATTCCGGCAAACTCTGCATACATGGCCAGGAATGCCAGCCGGGGGCTGGCCCTGTCCGCCGGGCCGGCGCCATGCGGCTCCGTCTCGCTGCGCGAACCGGCCAGGCCCGGCAGGGGGGCGGTGCCTGGCCGTCCGCCGTGCGTCGCTCAGCGACCGTCTGCGTGCCCTCGCGGTTGCCGCCATGCGGGAGTGGGACAATACCATGACCTGGTGTCCCCGGAAGGGCTCGGATGAGCATGCCTGACAGCAGCGCGGCCGTCCGTGACATGATCGCCTCGTCAGGCGCGGGCGGCCCGACCGCGCTCCGGATCATGCTGGGCGCCCAGCTGCGCCGGCTGCGGGAGACCAAGGGCATCACCCTCGAGGGCGCCGGGTACGTCATCCGCGGTTCGGGCTCGAAGATGAGCCGCCTGGAGACCGGCAGGGTCGGCTTCAAGCCGCGGGACATCGCGGACTTGCTGACCCTGTACGGCGTCACGGATCAGCAGGAGCGCGACGCCCTGCAGGAGCTGGCGCGCAAGGCGAGCGCGCCGGGCTGGTGGCATGACTACGCCGACGTCATGCCGTCCTGGTTCGAGCCCTACGTGGGCCTGGAGGAGGCCGCCAGCTCGATCCGCTGCTACCAGGCCCAGTGCGTTCCCGAACTGCTGCAGACGCCCGCCTATGCCCGCGCCGTCGCGGTGCTTGCCCATCCGGGCCGGCCGGCCGAGGAGATCGAACGGCTGGTCAGCTTGCGGATCGCCCGGCAGGCGGTGCTGACCCGGGCGTCCCCCGCGCACCTGTGGCTGGTCCTGGACGAGGCGGCGCTGCGGCGGCCGGTCGGCGAGCCGCGGGTCATGCGCGGCCAGCTCGAGCACCTGCAGGAGATGGCCGGCCGGCCGAACGTCAGCGTCCAGGTCATCCCGCTGGCCGCGGGCGCCAGCGCCGCGGTGGGCGGCCCGTTCACGGTGCTGCGCTTCGCCGAGCCCGACCTGCCCGACGTTGTCTACCTGGAGCAGCTCACCAGCGCCCTGTACCTGGACAAACGGGAGACCGTCGACCACTACCTGGCCGTACTCGAGCGGCTGTGCGTCGAGGCCCTGCCGGCGCCGGCCAGCCAGAAGGTGATCAGCGAGCTGCTGGAGGCCTGAGGCTCCCGGGCGCCGGGGGGCCTGTCCCCGCAGGGACAGTTCGCTCACCGTGCCGTCCAGTTCGCCCCCATACCGCCGCATGGCGGTCGGTCAGCGTGTTCGAGGTGCGTCTGGGGATCGAAGCGCTCCGTTCGGCGGGTGCCGAGGTCAGCAGCGTGATCACGGCCGGCGGGCATGCTATCTCGCCGCGAGCCGCGCAACTCCGGGCCAACGCGTGGGGCGTCGCGGTGGACACGGCCGCCGAACGGCACGCCAGCCTGCGCGGTGCGGCGCTCGCCGCGGCGGCGGCCGGGCTGTTCGCCGATGCGGGGAGGCGGCGGCGGCCATGGTGCCCCGGACGCGACGTTACGAGCCCGACCCGGACGGGGTGGCCGTCATCGGGCAGCGCTGTCGGCGGTGGCGCAGGGTGATGGCGTTGCCGGTTCCTCCCACCGGGCGAGCCCGTGAAGGTACGATGAGCAGTCCTTTCACGGGCGGATGGCCTGCCCCGGCAAGCAGGCCGGCGCGCCCGAAGATCTCGCAACTGACGGCCCGGAAGGCCTTGGGGCACTCCACCATGCGGACGACAAGCGGATCCCGCCACGGCCCGCCCGCGGGGAGCCGCTTACCTGCACCGCAGGCGGGAAAGCGATGAGCCGGCCCGCTCACGTCTGCATCCGTGACGACATCCGGTCCCGGCTCGGCGCCGGTGAAGGGGGCCGGGGGATGCGGTTGCCCTCCGGGGCCGAGCTCGCCGCCCGCTACGGTGTCGCGCGCATGACGATCCGGCAGGCGGTCGGCGCCCTGGCTTCCGAGGGCGCCGTCGTGCGCAGGCAGGGCC
>JASHPR010000303.1 GCA_030038015.1 Streptosporangiaceae bacterium | reverse complement strand
GAAAAGGTGACCTGCGTTTCCGCGGCGGAGGCGGAACTGCTGCTGCGGCGGTATCCGTTCGTAGAACCCCGGCTGTCCGTGGTGCCGCTCGGAGCGGATGTCCAGGCCGTCTTGGCAGCCGAGCCCTTCAACGCCGATCGCCCGGTAATCCTGGTCGCTGGACGCCTGGAAGCCTACAAGCGCATCGACACGGCCATACGGGCATTCGCGGGCATGCGCCGTAAGGACGCGCAACTGATCGTCTGCGGGACAGGTTCCCAGCGGCCGGCGCTGGAGCGCCTTGTCCGGGAGCTGGGGATAGCGGCCAGGGTTTCCTTCCGTGGCCAGGTCAGCCAAGACGAGTTGCACCGATGGCAGCGCACCGCGACTGTGACGCTGAGCCTGTCGCCGGTGGAGTGTTTCGGGCTGGTGCTCCTGGAGGCGACCGTAGCGGGCAGCAGGGTGGTGGCTTCTGACATTCCTGCCCATGCCGAACTGGCGAACCGGGTGGGGCGCGTCGATGTCGGCATGGCTCTCGTGCCGCCGGACGTGGCAGCCGCAGCGGCGGCGCTGGACCACCAGGTCGAGAGGGGACGCCTGGCAACGCTGCCGGATCGATGCTTCGACTGGTCCGCGATGGCTCGGCGGTTCGAGGCCATCTACCGGTCCGTGAGGTGAGCCGTGCGGTTGATCGAGTTGACTGACCTGTACCAGCCTGCGATCGGCGGCCTGGAGCGCTTCGTCCTCATGCTGTCCGAGGGGCTCGCCAGCCGCGGTCACGAGGTGCACGTGGTGACGAGCGCGGTCCCGGGCGTCCCGGCAATCGAGAGGTCGGCCGGCGTGACCGTTCACCGGATACCACTGCTCTACCAGAAGGTGGCGCCCCGGCTCGGCGAAGATGCGGCCCGGCCATTTCACCCGCCGGCCCCCGACCCGCTGTTCCGGCGCCTGCTGGCCGAGGTCGTCCGGGAGGTCAAGCCGGACGTCATCCACGCCCACGCCTGGAGCGTCTTCTCCTGTCTGGCCCGGACCTTCCCGCCGACGCCGGTCATGGTGACCGCGCATGATTACGGCCTGGTGTGTGCGAGACGGTCGCTGGTGCACAGGTCGGGTGCCTCGTGCCCCGGCCCGTCCTGGTGGCGGTGCGGGCCGTGTGCCAGCTCCCAGTACGGCCTGGGCAAAGGCAGTGTCCTGGCGGCCGCGTCGCTGTCCAGTCTCCGCCTGCTCAAGAAGGTGGGCACGTTCACCGCGGTGAGCGACTATGTCGCGAACCGGCTGTCGCCCACCATCGGCCAGGTCGTCGGCCAGCCGGTCCGCACGCTGCATTCCTTCGTGCCGGATGGCCTCTACGAGGCCGGCTGGCAGGCGGAGCGGCCGGAGTTCCTGCCCGCCGAAGACGGCTATCTCCTCTATGTCGGGCAGCTATCCCGGCACAAGGGTGTCGACGTCCTGCTCGATGCCTACCGGCGTCTCCCGTCCCCCCCGCCGCTGGTGATGCTCGGGACTCCGCACCCGACATGTCCGGCTCCTGAATCCCTGCCGGCTGGTGTCACGATGCGAACCAGCGTCGCGCACCGCAGCGTCATCGCGGCCATGGTGCGGGCGGCCTGCGTGGTCGCTCCGTCTGTGTGGCCCGAGCCACTCCCGATGACGGTCAGCGAAGCGCAGAACTGCGGCGTCCCGGTGATCGCATCCGCGGTCGGCGGGATACCTGAGCAGATCCTCGACGGGCAGACCGGCTGGCTGGTCCCCGCGGCCGACGACCGGGCCCTGGCCGACAGGCTCGCCGCGTTGCTCGCTAACGGTGATCGCGCCCGCACGATGGGCCATGCCGGGCGGCTGCAGGGGCGACGGTTCACCGCCGCCCACGGGACCGGCCTGTTCGAGCAGGCGCTGCAGACCGCCTCGCAGACCGCCTAAGGAGCTGGTCTACCCGCTGCGGATGCGAAGCGGAAGCCTGCGCGGGCCGCGGACCTGGCCGGTCGACCAGGTCACCGCTGACGGATCGTCGAGGCTGAAGTCCGGGATCCGCTCCAGCCAGGCTTGGAGAGCGACCCGCAGTTCCATGCGGCCCAGGTGGGCGCCCAGGCAGCGGTGGATGCCGAGGCCGAACGCGGCGTGCCGGTTGATCTGGCGGTCGATGATGACCTGGTCCGCCCGGTCGAACTGTGCCGGATCCCGGTTGGCTGCCGGGTACGACAGCAGGATCCAGTCGTCGGCTTTCATGTCCACGCCACCGAAGTGCATGTCCTGCCTGACCAGCCGGGCCATGGTTACTGGGGCGTAGGCGCGGAGAAACTCCTCCACCGCGGTCGGCAGCAGCCCGGGCTCGGCGACCAGCCGCCTGCGGTCCTCCGGGTTCCTGGCCAGGTGCCACAAGGAGGCGCCGATCGCGCTCCATGTCGTGTCGATGCCGGCGATGAGCAGCAGCGTCATCGTGCCGACGATGTGCGATACCTGGAGCTTGCGGCCGCCTAGCTCGGCGTTGATCAAGAACGTGGTCAAGTCGTCGCGCGGGTTGTCGAGGTGGTCGTGAACCTGCGCGAGCAGGTAGCGGAACA
>JASHPR010000302.1 GCA_030038015.1 Streptosporangiaceae bacterium | reverse complement strand
CTCGGCTCCCCGATTGTCCCGCTCGCGGCCGCCGCGTCTGGGGCGCTCCTTGCGGTCGCGTCGCATGCGATCGGCTACGCCGACCCTACCCGGCGGCCACTCGCCAGGGATTCGGCGGCTGCAAGGGGACGGGCAGGGACCAGGCGCACGGCTGGCCCATCCTGCACGGGCGCCGTTCAGAGACAAGGTCGGTGCAGGGACTGCTCCATCAGTTCTGTTGCCTGCCGGGCGATGTCTGGTGCGCTGGTTGTGTAGCCGCGCCATTCAGGTCGGCCCGCAGCGCCGGGGTTGTCAAGCAGGGTGTTGTCGGCACGGATGGGCGCGCCGGCCACCAGGGCCAGGTTGACCGCATCGCTTGGCCTGGCGTCGACTTCCCGGCTTCCGGCCGGGCCATCGACGATGATGGCGGCGTAGAAGGTCTCGTCGGTGAGGCGCGTGATCCTGACCTCGGTCACGTGCGATCCGGAGGCTTCGAGCAGGCGGGCGGCCATCTGGTAGGTAAGCGGGCGTGGTGTTTCCTGTGATTCCAGGCAGAGGGCCAGGGCGATGGCCTCGGCCGGCCCGATCCAGATGGGAAGCTGCCGGGAACCGCTGTGCTCGGCGAGGATCACGACGTGGGCCTGGCGGGCCGGGTCGGCAGAGTCGTTGCGGCGGACCTCAGCGGCGAAGACATCGACCCAGGCCGGGGCTTGAGCGGCGGCGGTCATGGCGGGCTCCTTGGGGGTTGTCACTAGCGGTGTGAGGGCGGGGGTCAGGGCGCTGCGGGCTTGGTGCAGCCGTGCTTTAACGGCGCCGACCGAGATGCCTAGTTCGGCGGCGACTTCCCGGTGGCTGAGACCTTGCAGGTAGAACAGCAAGACCGCCTCGCGCTGCCCATCGGCCAGCTGGGCCACGGCAGCACGAACCGAGGTGGCGAGGTCGGAGAGCTCGGCCCGCTCCTGTGGGCCGGGATCGGGCGCGGCCAACTCCGGCCAGCTCGCGACGTGTTCGGCGCGTGCTTGACGCAGCCAGCGGCGGGCGACATTGAGTGTGATGCCACAGAACCAGGCTCCGAACCGGTCGGCAGAGCGCAGTTGCTCCAGGCCACTCATGGCCGCGATGGTGGCCTCCTGCGCGGCGTCCCGGCCCTGGTCAGCTGAGCCAAGAACTCGGGAGGCCAACGCGACCGCTGTAGTCCAATGACGAGCCAGTAGCCGGGCGAAGGCATCCTTGTCGCCGCCGAGAGAAGCGCGAACCAGGTCCGCATCAGAACTCGCTGCGTCCGACCGGCCTTCCATGTTCCATAGTGCCCGACAAGGGCGGCCGGGTTAGCTGGCCGGGCCGATTTGCCCAAAGCAATCGGGGGGCGACAACCACCCGGCGTGCCCGTTGCGTGCCGATGCGGGCTGAGGTCGCTGCGCAAAGTGGCGATGGCGCGGGCCAGGTGGGCCTTGACCGCGCTGGGCGAGATGCCGAGCACCTCGGCGGTGCAGCTGGTGTCCAGGTCAAGGAGCAGCCGCAGGGTGACCACCTGCCGTTGCCGGGCAGGCAGCCGGGTCAGGGCCGCCATGATCCGCGGATCGAGGGGGCTGTCGGTGAGCGCAGGGTCAGCCGGGCGTAGCCACATCGTCGTGGCCGGGCACGGCGGACTTGCTACCAGCAACCCCAGCGGGTCATCGCCGCCGAGGACCCGACCAGGACCTCCAGCTCCCGCGGCAGATGGCCGCGGGCGAGCATGAAGGCGCTCAGCCGGACGTGGCCCTCCAGCACCACCAGGCCGCCGCCGGGCCCCGTTGTAACCAGGATCAGCGGCGGGAACCGGGCTCCGGCGGCGACCTCCTGCGCCAGGCTCAGCAACCCGTCGCTCGGCACGCCGAACGGGGCCACACCGGCGCGGATGCGCGGGGCGGCGTCGACCGCCAGGCGGGAGCCGCCCGACAGCTCATTCCAGTAGCTGTAGTCGATATACCGGACCCTGGCGAGTTCGGCTGGGGTGATGGCCATCCACTGCCAGCGGACGTCGTCCGGGAAGCCCTCGAAAAAATCGGTGCGGCTGCCATAGCCACGCTGCTCGGTCAGGAGCCGAAGGCGCACCTGGTTCCCGGCGTCGTCGCCGAGGTCGGGGTCGGTGACAACACGCCCGGGCACGCCGTCGCGCTCCAGCAGCGCCCTGATCTCGGCCCCGAAACGGTCGGAGGACAGCTCGGTGCGCAAGAACAACGCGACCATCTCCGCTTCGCTGCCTGGCCGCAGCCGCCGCATGCCCAGCACCCCCGCGTCCATGTCTGCAGCGCTGTTATTCCATGCTGTCGGCACCCGGACACGCCCGGGTGCCGCCGCGGGTACCGCGTGCCCGTTGGCTGACAGGTACCAGTTCGTCCGGCTCCCGGCAGAGGTGCACGCTGCGTACGTGACCACTACTGGCCGAGCCATTCACCGACAGCGGCTGCCTGCGGGCAGATCCATCGCCTGTTGTCTCGCGGCGGGCGGTGGCCGGCCGGCGAGATGCCGGCGATGATCCCTTCATGGGCGAGCGTGCTCAAGCCGGCGGCATCCGCCGTCATCGCCAGGTCATCGGGCCGCTGCCGGACGATGAGCTGATCGCCGGCTCCCGGCCGGCGGAACGGGTCGCTGCCGCACCCGGCGAAGGGCCAGCCGCAATGCCGTCAGTCCACGGCCATCTCGCCTCCGGCGCACGGGGAACCGCCTGCGAGGCCCGGTCATGACCCGGATCCTGGTCACCAGCGCCAGCGGAGCGAACGGTGACGGCTACGGCGCGATCCTCAGTTTCGCCGCTGACGGTGCGCTGA
>JASHPR010000025.1 GCA_030038015.1 Streptosporangiaceae bacterium | reverse complement strand
AGCCTGCGCTGGGGCGAGGTCACCGCGCTGCGCCGCTGCGACATCGACACCGCGGCCGGAACGGTCAGCATCCGCAGGCAGCACGTCGAGCTCGACACTGGCCGTGTCGTTGCGGGTCCGCCGAAGTCTCGGGCAGGCATGCGCACGGTTGTGATCCCGGCCGCTGTTCTTCCGGCGGTGTGCGCGCACCTGGATGGCTGCGTCGGTTCAGACCCCGACTCGCTGATCTTCACTGGCTCACGTGGCGGAGCGCTGCGCCGCAGCAACTTCCGCCGCGCGGTCAAGTGGTATCAGGCGGTCGCCGCGATCGGCGTTCCCGGCCTGCACTTTCATGATCTACGCCGTACCGGGAACTCGCTCGCAGCGGCTACCGGCGCGAGCCTGCGCGACCTGATGGACCGGATGGGCCACGATAGCGCCCGCGCGGCGCTCATCTACCAGCACAAGACGGCGGCGGCGGGACGAGTGATCGCTGACGCGCTGAGCGTGCAGATGGAGGCGCTGGAGCGGCGGCGCGACGACGATTCGGCCACCGGCTAATGGCACGCTAATGGCATGCCCCATGATCTACGTGATCATGATCAGAGCGTTTTGCCTGGTGGGCGCAGCTGGGATCGAACCAGCGACCCCTCGCTTGTAAGGCGAGTGCTCTACCGCTGAGCTATGCACCCAGGGACGGCTGGACGCGCGGCATTCCGCATCCGCTGTGACCTCGGCTAGCGTACCCGCTTGGCGACTGCCCGGCCGCCGGCCGGTCCAACCAGGGAACTCAGCCCAACGCCGGGAGCGCAGCCGGGGTCACAGATGACCGGCGCCGCGGCCGGCCGTTCCTGCCCGTTGAGCTCCAGCACGACCGGGCGCCAGTGATCGCGCGCAGATGACGACGTCCAGCCCGGGCCTGCTCGGCTGCGGGCGCTGCCACCGTCCCGGCAGCGCCCGCGGCGATTACGGCGACCTTCTCGGTCATGGCCTGGCAGCGCAGGCCGGCTGCGCGGGAGCGGCGGCAGCTATCCCCGCCTGCGTGGCGGCTGCCACCGACCGCGCGGCGGCTGCCCCCGGCTCCGTAACGGCGAGCGGCTGGCGAGCCCGGGATGGCAGGAAGATCAGCGCCACGAGTGCCGCGGCCACGGTCGCCGCGGCGGCGACCAGCGATCCCTGGTGCAGCCCGGTCATGAACGCCTGCTGCGCCGCGCTGACAGCCACCTCGCGCTCGGCAGGCGGCAGGTGCCCGGCCATGGCGAGCCCGGCGACCACGGACTGGCTGGCGGCCGACGCCACGCGCGACGGCACGCCCAGCCCGCTCAGCGCGGCCACCAGGTGGCTGCCGTATCCCGAGCTCAGCACCGAGCCGACGACCGCCACGCCGAGCGTCCCGCCGACCTCGCGGGTGGTGTCGTTCACGGCCGAGCCGACGCCGGCCTTAGCGGGCGGCAGGGCGCCCATGATGGCCTCGGTGGCCGGGCTTGCCGTCAGGCCGAGGCCGGCCGCCATGAAGGTCATCGCGACGATGATCCTGCCCCAGTAGGCGGCGTCGACGGGCGTGCCGGCCGCGACCAGGAAGCCGGCGCTCATCAGCAGCAGCCCGGCGGTCACCACCGCCTTCGTCCCCACGCGCTTCATCAGCGTGATCGCCAGCGGCGAGAAGGCGCCGGTCACGATCGCGAACGGCAGCGTGGCCACTCCGGCGCGCAGCGGGTCGTAGCCGCGCACGAGCTGGAAGTACTGGGTGATCAGGAAGATGAACCCGAACAGGCCGAAGAACGCCAGCGCGATCGAGGCGCTCCCCGCGGTGAACCGCGGGTTGCGGAACAGCCGCACGTCGAGCATCGGGTCTGGCCGGCGCAGCTGGCTGAGGACGAACGCCGCCAGCAGCACCGCAGACCCGGCGAAGCCGCCGAGAGTAGTCGCCGACTCCCAGCCGTGCCGCGGTGCCTCGATGACCGTCCAGGTCAGCAGGCCGACGCCGGCGACGGAGAGCACCGCGCCCGCCGGGTCGAACCGCCCGGCGTGCTGGTCGCGGGATTCCGGCAGCAGCCAGGCCCCGGCCGCCAGCGCGACGGCCACGATCGGCACGTTGACCAGGAACACCGAGCCCCAGGCGAAGTGCCGTAGTAGCAGGCCGCCGGTCACCGGCCCGATGGCGACGGCCAGCCCGGACACGCCGGACCAGATGCCGATCGCGGTGGCCCGCTCGCGCGCGACGGTGAACACGTTGGTCAGCAGCGCGAGCGTGGCCGGGTAGATCAGCGCAGCGGCCACGCCCATCGCCGCGCGGGCAGCGATCAGCTCACCGGTGGTGCGGGACAGCGCGGCGGCCACCGAGAACGCCGCGAAGAGCGCCAGCCCCGCCTGCAGTGCGCGCCGCCGGCCGAACCGGTCGCCCATGTTCCCGCCGACGAGCAGCAGCCCGGCGAACAGAAGACTGTAGGCGTCCACGACCCACTGCAGGTCCTGGGTGGACGCAGACAGCTTCCGGCTTATGGTCGGCAGCGCGACGTTGACGATCGTGTTGTCGACCACCACGAGCAGCACGCTGAGGCACAGGACCGCCAGGATCCACCAACGCCGGCTGTCCGGCCGACCCTGCGGAAGGATGGACGCTGTCATCGGAACCTCCTGTAGAACGATGTACTATAACTGTGTAACAGCGTTCTACATATGTCAAGGGGTATCGCAGAGGGGCGGCCATGAGCAGCACGGCGAACACCGCGCCCGGGCGGCGCGCGCGGACGCCCAGCGCGGATGTGCAGCGGGAACTGGTGTCAGCGGCCGAGGCCGTGCTGGTCCGTGACGGCCCTGGCGGGCTGACCGTGCGCGCCGTGGCCGCGGAGGCGGGCATCGCCCCGATGGGCGTCTACAACCGCCTCGGCGGCAAGGAAGGGCTCGTCGACGCCCTGCTGATCATGGGGTTCGACCGGCTGCGCGCGGTGGTCGAGGCCGGCCAGGAGCCGGACATGCTGGAGCGGCTGCGCGCGTGCGGCCTGCGCTACCGGGAGTTCGCGCTCGCCAACCGCCACTTCTACGCGATCATGTTCGAGGATGCCATTCCCCACGAGCACACCTCGGCGGAGGTGGCCGAGCACGCGGCGGCCGCGTTCGGTGCGCTGGTGCGGAACGTGGAGGCTGCCGCCGCGGCCGGGCGGATCGCGGCGGAGGATCCCCGCGAGGTCGCGCAGCAGATCTGGAGCGCCGTGCACGGAGCCGTTGCCCTGGAGCTGAAGGGCCTGGTGCTGACGCCGGACCCCGCCGTGACTTACCGGGCCACCGTCGACACCATGCTCCGGGGCCTGGCGGTCTGAGGCGGGCGCCCGGCGGTCTGGGGCGGGCGCCTGGCGGTCTGGGGCCGGCGCCTGGCCGTCTGAGCCTGGCGCCTGCTGCGGTTCGAGGCCCGCGCCCGCGGCGGCACGAGGCCCACGCGCGCCCCGGCCGGCAGACCCGGCCCGGTCAGCCGATCCTGGCCGGGCGCCGGGCCTTGCCGAGTACCCGGTCGAGCGCGAGCTCGACCTCCTCAGCCAGGCCCGGGGTCTCACCCAGATCCGCGGCGGGCACCGGGGACGGCACCGCGCCGGGCGCCACCCCGCTACCCGCTCCGGCGGGGGGCGCGCCCGCCGGCTCGCGGACGTCACCGCAGTCGCGGCACTCCACCTCGCCGAGCCTGCGCACCAGGTGCACGCTCGAGCACACCGGGCACCGGTCAAGTTCCGCCGGCCAGTCCACGGAGGACTGGCAGGCAGGGCAGATCAGCACCTGGCGGTCGGCCCGGACCCCTCGTTTCCAGGGGCTCTCTCCCCTGTCCGGGTCGACCTGCCGTGCGCCACACCGATAGCAGGGCATGAGGTATGTTCCGATCCTGCCGTTCCCGTGGAAACGCGCCCCGTCAGCCGGGTCAGTCCAGCTCCGCCAGCGCCTTCTGATATTCGGCGATGTCCCGTGCCTGCGGTACTGGGTTCACGACCTTCCACCGCACGACGCCATTCTTATCGATGATGAACGTGCCGCGCGTCGCTATCCCCATGTTGTCATCGAACACGCCGTATGCCTTGGCCACCGCGCCGTGCGGCCAGAAGTCCGACAACAGCCCGAACTGGAAGTTCTCGGCGTCGGCCCAGGCGCGGTGGGTGAACGTGGAATCCACCGACACCGTGAGCAGTTCCACGTCGTCGCGCGACACCTCGGGGAACTCGTCCCGCATCGCGCACAGCTCCCCCGTGCAGACGCCGCTGAACGCCAGCGGGTAGAACACGAGCACGACGTTCTTGCTGCCGCGGAAGCCTGACAGCTTCACGGGCGTGCCGTGCTGGTCCTTGAGCTCGAAATCCGGTGCCTGGTCGCCGACCTCGACAGCCATCGCTGGTCCTTTCCTTCGTCTGGGGTGCCGGCACGGGGCTCAGACAGAGCCCGCAAGTCCGAGATTGAGATCAGTGTGCCACCAGCATCCGTCACCCGTGGCACGTACCCCGTGCGCAGCGGTCAGCGCCCCGCGGCGGGCCGGTCAGCGGGCGGCGGGCCGGTCAGCGGCGCGCCTTCGGCGCGACCAGCCGCGTGCCCGACCAGTCCCTGCCCGCGCTCACGGTCGACGTCTGGGACAGCCCTGCCGTTGGCGCAGCCTCGCCGATCTCGCTGGGCTCGACGTGACCGTCCCGCCCCGACTTGGGCGTGAACAGCCAGATGTACCCTCCGTCGGCGAGCGGCGTCAGCGCGTCCACCAGAGCGTCCACGAGATCACCGTCCCCGTCCCGCCACCAGAGCAGGACCACGTCGACAACGTCGTCGAAGTCCTCGTCGACAAGCTCAACATCCGGCACCGCGGCGATCGACTCACGAATCTGCTCGTCGCAGTCGTCGTCGTAACCGATCTCCTGCACCACCTGGCCCGGCTTGATGCCAAGCCGCCCGGCCAGGTCGCGCTGCTCCTGCGCCTGGCCCGCGGTCGCGCTCACTGACGTCCTCCTGAGTCCTTTCCCGCTGCCCGCCGGTGCGCGGCTAGCCCCACACCACGCCCGCGGGCGGCGGCCGAAGTCCGGCGCGGCGCTGTGAGCGCCGTCACCTCTTGATCGGACAGTTCACACTGGGCAGGCCCGGTGCGCAAGTCACAATTCGCACACAGAGCCAAAACAAGGGTCATGGCTTGATCTTCCCCCGCTGCCGGATGCGCTACCCGAGCAGTGACAGGCGCACCTGTCTGTCCGGATTATCAGGATTAAGGTCCACAATTGCCACCGACTGCCACGTTCCAAGCGCAAGCCGGCCGCCCACAACCGGCAGGATCGTGAACGGCGCCACGAACGCGGGCAGCACGTGGGACCGCCCGTGCCCGCGGGACCCGTGCGCGTGCCGCCACCGGTCGTCGGCCGGCAGCAGCTCAGCCAGCACCGCCAGCAGGTCCCGGTCACTGCTGGCGCCCAGCTCCATCACGGCGACGCCGGCCGTGGCGTGCGGCACGAACACGTGCAGCAGCCCGTCTCCGCCGCCGGATGCCGCACGGGCGAAGTCGGCACACTGTCTTGTTATGTCGTAGACCGAATCGGACTGCCCGGTGTGCACCCGGATGATCTCTGTTTTCATTTAGAACGCAACGCCGTGTGGTCAGGCTTTCGCCTTCCGCTGCCTCGACGCGGTCCTGGCCCTGCCTGCCGGGTGCTCGATTACGGCATCGGGGCCCGGGAAGACCAGGCAGGTATGGCCGTCTTCGAACTCGACCAGGTAGGGCGGTTCGCCACTCGCCTCGCGGACCTCGACGATCACGCCGACCCGCTCGGGATGGCCCACGACGTTGCCGTGCACGTGCAGCCGGTCGCCGACTACAGCATGCATGCGTCCACCTCCTCCAGCCTCGCCAGATTAACGCTCGGCCGGACGGGCTATCCGGCCGCCGCGCAGGTCCTCCGCTAGCTCCTGATCTACCCAGACTCGCATAGCCCAACATCGAAGTGAAGGCCCACGGCCCGCGTGCCGGACGGTTACCAGCTAGTAGAGATGCGTTCAAGGCAGTCACTTGGGAGGATGACAATGGGAAGGTAAGCAGCAGCGCAGCGGGCGGCGATGTGCTGCCTGATCAGACACCACCAGCGGGGGCAGCCGGCCAGCCCGGCCGTGCCACCGCGGGAAGGCAAGGACAACCCCGTGGCCTCCGGACGCCAGCGCTTCTCGATCATCAGCGACGGCCTACCCAGCCAGCTTCCCGACATCGACCCCGACGAGACCAGGGAATGGATCGACTCGTTCGACACCGTGGTCAGGACCCGCGGCCGCTCCCGGGCCAGGTACGTCATGCTGCGCCTGCTGGAGCGGGCCCGCGAGCAGCAGGTCGGGGTGCCCGGGCTGCGCAGCACCGACTACATCAACACGATCCCGCCCGAGCACGAGCCGTGGTTCCCCGGCGACGAGTACATCGAGCGGCGGATCCGCGCCTACATCCGGTGGAACGCCGCGGTCATGGTGTCCAGGGCCAACCGCCCGGGGATGGGCGTCGGCGGGCACATCGCCACCTATGCGTCGGCCGCCAGCCTGTACGAGGTCGGGTTCAACCACTTCTTCCACGGCAAGGACCACGGCGAGTCCGGTGACCAGGTCTTCATCCAGGGCCACGCCGCCCCGGGCATCTACGCGCGGGCCTTCCTCGAGGGCCGGCTCACCGAGGACCAGCTGAACGGCTTCCGCCAGGAACTCTCGCACCGCGGGCACGGCGGCGGGCTGCCGTCCTACCCGCACCCCCGGCTGATGCCGGACTTCTGGGAGTTCCCCACCGTCTCCATGGGCCTCGGCGCGATCAATGCCATCTACCAGGCCAGGTTCAACAGGTACCTGCTCGCCCGGGAGATCAAGGACACCAGCAGGTCGCAGGTCTGGGCGTTCCTGGGCGACGGCGAGATGGACGAGCCCGAGGCGCGCGGCGCCATCTGGCTGGCCGCACGCGAGGAACTGGACAACCTCACGTTCGTGATCAACTGCAACCTGCAGCGCCTGGACGGGCCGGTGCGCGGCAACGGGAAGATCATCCAGGAGCTCGAGGCGTCGTTCCGCGGCGCGGGCTGGAACGTGATCAAGGTCATCTGGGGCAGGGACTGGGACCCGCTGCTGGCCAAGGACACCGACGGGGTCCTGGTCAACAAGATGAACACCACCCCGGACGGGCAGTTCCAGACCTACGCGGTCGAGTCCGGCGCCTACACGCGGGAGAACTTCTTCGGCGGCGACCCGCGGCTGCGCGCGATGGTCGAGCACCTGTCCGACGACGAGATCCGCAACCTGGCCCGCGGCGGCCACGACTACCGCAAGGTCTACGCGGCGTTCAAGGCGGCGCAGGAGCATGTCGGCCAGCCGACCGTGATCCTGGCGCACACGATCAAGGGCTGGACGCTCGGCCCCGACTTCGAGGCGCGCAACGCCACCCACCAGATGAAGAAGCTGACCGTGGCGGAGCTCAAGGAGTTCCGCGACCGGCTGTACCTGGACATCCCGGACGCGGCCCTGGAGGCCGAGCTGCCGCCGTACTACCACCCGGGCGAGAAGTCCGAGGAGATCCAGTACATGAAGGAGCGCCGGGCCGCGCTCGGCGGCTACCTGCCCAGGCGCGTGGTGCGCGCCAAGCCGCTGCCGCCGCCCGGCGACAAGCCGTACGACGAGCTCATGAAGGGCTCGGGCCGGCAGCCGGTGGCCACCACGATGGCGTTCGTGCGGCTGCTCAAGGACCTGATGAAGGACCGGGAGACCGGCTGGCGGTTCGTCCCGGTGATCCCGGACGAGGCGCGCACGTTCGGCATGGACTCACTGTTCCCGACGGCGAAGATCTACGACCCGCATGGCCAGACCTACGAGGCGGTGGACCGCAGCCTGCTGCTGTCCTACAAGGAAGCGGCCGAGGGCCAGATCCTGCACGAGGGGATCAGCGAGGCCGGGGCGATGGGCTCCATGATCGCCGCCGGCACCGCCTACGCCACGCACGCGACCCACATGATCCCCGTTTACATCTTCTACTCGATGTTCGGGTTCCAGCGGACCGGCGACCAGATGTGGGCGCTCGGCGACCAGATGGGCCGCGGTTTCCTGCTCGGCGCGACCGCCGGGCGGACCACGCTGACCGGCGAGGGCCTGCAGCACAACGACGGGCACTCGCTGCTGCTCGCGTCGGCCAACCCGGCGTGCGTCGCCTACGACGCGGCGTGGGCCTACGAGCTGTCCTACATCGTCAGGGACGCGCTGCGGCGGATGTACAGCCCGTCCGCGGAGCACCCGGACGGCGAGGACATCTTCTACTACCTGACCGTCTACAACGAGCCCTACGTCCAGCCCCCGGTGCCCGCGGACTACCCCGGCGGCACCGAGGCCCTGGAGCGGGACATCCTGCGCGGCCTGTACCGGTACGCCGCCGCGCCGGAGGCCGCCGGGTCGGCGGAGGGGCAGCCGGGCGAGGCTGCCGAGCGGCCGCGGGCGCAGATCCTCGCCTCCGGCGTGGCGCTGCGCTGGGCCCTGGACGCGCAGCGGCTGCTCGCCGAGGACTGGGGCGTGGCCGCCGAGGCGTGGTCGGCCACCTCCTGGACCGAGCTGCGGCGGGACGCGCTGAGCTGCGACGAGTGGAACATGCTGCACCCGGACGACGCGGAGCGCCGGGTTCCGCACGTGACCAGCGCGCTGGCGGACCACCCCGGCCCGGTCGTCGCGGTCAGCGACTGGATCCGCGCGGTGCCCGACCAGATCGCGCGGTGGGTCGCCGCCCCGTTCACCTCGCTGGGCACCGACGGCTGGGGCTTCTCCGACACCCGGCCGGCCGCCCGCAGGTTCTTCCACGTGGACGCCGAGTCGATCACGCTGGCCGTGCTGACCGAGCTGGTCAAGACGGGCGAGGTGAAGCCCGAGGTGCTGGCTCAGGCGATCAGCAAGTACCGCCTGGACCTGGACGTCAGCGACGCGCTGTAACACCGGCGGCGCGCGGCGCCCGCCCGCGCGGCGCCCGCCAGCGCCGGCCGCGCATCAGCGCCGGCCGCGCATCCCCGGCACGCTCATCGTTTGCCGGGCCCGGCCTGTGCGAAGTCAAGCGCCTCCCTGGCCAGCAGCAGCCACGGCAGGCCGGACTCCGGGTCGAGGCTGAACCACTCCCGCATCGGCGTGCCCTTGTTCGCGTCGAACCGCACGCCCTCGCCGGCGTCGACGAGCTCGTCGACCCGTGCGGCAGGCAGCTTCAGCACCAGGCGGCCGCGGACGAACATCGCGAAGATCTTGTTATGGAACCGGACGGCGCCGCGGCCGAATCCGCTGCCGCCCGGCGGCGGGGTGACGCCCGGGCAGCCGAGCAGGTCGTCGATCAGGTCCTCGTAACGCGTGCTGGGCTCGCTCTCCTGGCGCACAGCACCGAGCGTAAGCCGCTGGCGCACAGCAC
Organism: Streptosporangiaceae bacterium; assembly: GCA_030038015.1. Classification (GTDB taxonomy): domain Bacteria; phylum Actinomycetota; class Actinomycetes; order Streptosporangiales; family Streptosporangiaceae; genus JASHPR01. The sequence goes on along the minus strand of JASHPR010000025.1, from coordinate 9,322 downwards.
CGAGCGTAAGCCGCTGGCGCCGCTGGGGATCGGCGGATCGGCGGCATCACCGGCGGCGCCCGAAGATCGAGGCCGGCCGGCGGGATGAATGTACCGCCGGTTGGGTTATAACCCCACTTTCCGTACATTCATCGCCGTCCGGACGGGCGGTGCGCGGCACATGGGGCAGGGATGTCGGCGGGCGGGGCCGCGGCCGATGATCTTGATCGGCGGACTGTCGGCGGCGTGTGGTAGGACCGGACCATGACCGGAGACGCGATGCGCTACGGAGTCGTGCTGCCCGGTGGGACCGCCACCGAGCAGCTTGATCAGGCGGTGCTGGCCGACCAGGCGGGCTGGGACGGGGTGTTCGTCTGGGAGGCGGCCTACGGGGTTGACGCGTGGAGCCTGCTGTCCGCGATGGCCATGAAGACGCGGCGGGTCCGGCTCGGCACGATGCTCACCCCGCTGCCGTGGCGCCGCCCGTGGAAGGTCGCCAGCCAGGTGGCGACGCTGGACCAGCTGTCGGGCGGCCGCGCCATCCTCGCCGTCGGCGTGGGCGCGGTCGACACCGATCTGCCGGACACCGGCGAGGTCACGGACCTGCGCGGCCGTGCGGAGCGACTGGACGAGGGCATCGACCTGATCCGCGCCCTGTGGGACGGCAAGACCGGCTACCACGGGCGGCATTACCGGTACCAGACCGGCCGGCTCGACCTGGGCAGGGCCGGGCGGCCGGTTCAGCAGCGGATCCCACTGTGGGTGGTCGGCGTGTGGCCACGGCCGAAGTCGCTGCGGCGGGCGCTGCGCTGCGACGGCGTCATCCCCCAGTACCAGCTTGACGGCCGGGAGCCCGGCCCCGGTGACGCCAGGGACGTGCGGCAGTGGATGACCGAGCACGGGGCCGCCCCCGGCTTCGACATCGTGGTCGACGGTGAGACTCCCACCGGCGACCCGGCCGCCGCCGCCGCCGCGGTCGGCTCCTGGGCCGACGCCGGCTGCACGTGGTGGCTGGAGACCAGGTGGGAGCTGCCGCACGACTCGCCCGAGCGGATGGGCGACATCCGGGCGCGCATCGAGGCCGGGCCGCCCGCCGCAGCTGGCTGACCTCGGCCGCAGGCTGCCCGAACCGCCGCGGCGGCCCGAACCGCCGGCTAGCGGAAACCGCTGCGCCGGCCGCCGGGGCCGTCCCCGCTTTCCGCGAACCTCATCGAGACGCCCGGGGCATGGTCACCGGGCCGCAGGTGCTGTTCGCCGACAAGCCGACCGGCTCGCTGGACTCGGTATCCGGCGAGCTGGTGATGAGCCTGATGACCGCGGCCGCCCGCGAGCATGGCACCACGGTGATCCTGGTCACCCACGAGCCCGGGGTCGCCGCCTACGCCGACCGGGAGGTCATCGTCCGCGACGGAACGGTCAGCTCGCTTACCGGGGCGACACCATGATCAGCCTCGGCCTGCGGCTGACCGTCAGCGGCGGCCGCGAGCGTGTCAGCCGGGCTGGCCGACCGCTGGCGCCCGTTCGCCCTGCTGCGGCTCACCGGGGCCCGGCTCGGCATGCTGCGCCGCGTGGTCACGCTGCGCGAGCAGCTGGCGGCTAAGCCCGCCGCATCAGCAGGCCGGTGATGGCCAGCATGACCACAGCGGCGATCTCCACGACAAGCACCGTGGTCGCCAGGCCGGACGTGAACGTGAGCCTGAACCCGAAGATGCCGACCGAGCGGGCCAGCAGAAAGCCCACGATGGTGCCGGCCATCAGCAGCAGGCTGGCCGCGACCACGAGCAGGTGCCTGGTGGCCAGCAGCGCGACGGCAAGCACCAGCGCGGCCGCCACCTGCACCAGGAACAGCTGGTCGAGCGTCTTGACGTGCCGGTACGCGATGTCCCAGAGGTGCAGGTGGATCAGGCCCGAGGCGATCATCAGCCCCGCATCGCAGACGTAGAACAGCCACAGCCACACCGGGCGCTGCTGGCGGGCGACGGATCGCCGCTGCGTGGTAACAGTCACGGCTTCGGTACCTCGCTATCAGTGAGTGAAGGGCTCGGCCCATTGGGTCAGGAACGTCCGGGCGAAACGCGGCCGGTCGCCAGACTGCTCGACCGGCACCGGGCGGCCGGAGAGGCCGGTCGGGATGACGGCCTTCCCGGCCGGAAACACCGCGCGGCGGGAGAGCACGTCCCAGAACGTGAAGACCGTGCCGAGGTTGATGTCCAGCCGGCCGGTCGCCGAGTGATGGACCCGGTGGTAGGCGGGGCTGATCAGCACCAGGCCCGCCTTCCCGTAGGTCCACCGCACGTTGGCGTGCGGCAGCGCGCCCAGGCACGCGTAGGCGGTGAGCACCGCCGCCGGGGTCACCGCGTTGTGCCCGATCGCCAGGATCGGCACGGCGGTGACCAGGAAGCTGACCTGCACGAGCGGATGGGCGCGGAACGTCGTGAGGATGCTGAGCTCCTCCTGGGAGTGATGCACCGCGTGCAGCCGCCACAGCGACGTGATCCGGTGGTTGCCGAGGTGCACCAGCCAGTCCAGGGCGTCGATCGCCAGGACCGCCGCCACCACGAAGCACCACCCGGGCACCGCGCTGAACCGCGGCAGCACCAGCCACGGCGCGGCACGCGCCAGCCCGCCCGAGAAGCCGGCGCCCAGCAGCACGATCAGCGGCACCACCAGCAGCGCGTGGGCCAGCATGTAGACCATGTCGAGCAGGTGGCCCCTGGCCAGCAGGGGGCGCCGCTGCGCGGGCCAGACCTGCTCGATCAGGAAGACAACGAGCACGAAACCGGTCACCGCGGGCCCGGCCAGCTCGAACTGGCCGGCCCAGATGGAATGCACCGGGCCGTACTGGGCGAGCGCCTCCCATCCCAGCCAGGACAGCCAGGCGGCGATCCCGGCGACGGCCACGGTCGGCAGGCAGAGCCGCCCGGCACCGCGCCGGGCGGGCGAATCGACGAACCCCGGCTCAGCAGCCACGTCCTGTCGGCCTCCAGCTTGTGCGACGAAATGGTGCGCGCGGGTCACCTCATCTGACCACGGCCGGGAGGCCATCGTGGTTCAGTCGCCGTGATCAGCGCTCCGCGCCGGGCAGCCGACGTGGCCTGTAGCCCGCCCATGCCCTGGTCGTAGAGTCGGGCCATGGACGATGCGCACGATGCGGTGGCTGCCTACTGGGCCGCGGCTCAGGCCAGGGACTGGCCGGCATTCGGCAGCCTGGTCGCTGCGGACGTCGTGTACGAGGCGCCGCAGACCCGGGAGCGGGTCCGTGGGCGCGCAGCCTACGTCCGGTTCAACGCCGAGGGATTCCCCGGCGACTGGCAGCTCACGGTGCAGCGGATCGTCGGCCAGGGCCGCAGCGCTGCCAGCTGGATCCAGATGTCCGATGCTGGTGACCACTACGCCGGGCTGTGCTTCTTCGACCTCGGCACCGATGGCCTGATCACCAGGATCACCGACTTCTGGCCGGTCAGTTCCGAGCCCCCGGCCAGCCGTGCGCATCTTGCGGAGCGCTACTGATGCGCGATGGCCTGATCACGCACCCAGACAAGGTGCTGTTCGCCGAGCGCGGCGAGACCAAGGGCGACCTCGCCGAGTATTACCTGCGGGTCGCCGGGCCCCTGATGCGGACGATGGGCGGGCGGCCGGTGCTGCTGCAGCGCTTCCCGGAGGGCGCGGCCGGCCCGTCGTTCTTCCAGAAGCGGGTCCCGGCGAACGCCCCGGGCTGGCTGCAGACCACCATGGTGTCCACGCCGAACGGCACCACGTCGCGCGCCCTGGTCGCCGCCGACACCGACCACGTGCTGTGGGCGGTAAACCTGGGCTGCCTGGGCTTCCACGTCTGGCCGTACCGGGCCGACGACCCGGAGCACACCGACGAGCTGCGGATCGACCTGGACCCGACCCCCGGCGTGGACTTCACCCAGATCCGCCAGGCGGCCAGGGAACTGCAGCGGCTGCTGGCCGAGGCCGGGATCACCGGCTACCTCAAGACCACCGGCAGCCGCGGCCTGCACGTCTACGTCCGGCTGCAGCCCCGCTGGGACTCCTACCAGGTCCGCGCGGCCGCGGTCGCGGTGGCCCGGGAGCTGGAACGGCGCAGGCCCGACCTGATCACGGCCGCCTGGTGGAAGGAGGAACGCGGCCAGCGGGTGTTCATCGACTACAACCAGAACGCGCCGCACAAGACCGTGTTCGGGGCCTGGTCGGTCCGGGCCCGGCCGGGTGCCCAGGTGTCGACCCCGGTCGCCTGGGCCGAGCTGGACGGCATCCACCCGGACCAGTTCACGATCGCGTCGCTGGCGAGCAGGCTCGACGCGCACGGCGACCCGTGGGCCGGCATGAACGACGACCCGCAGTCCCTGGAGCCCCTGCTGGAGATGAGCGCGCGGGACCGGGCCAGCGGGCTGATGGACGCGCCGTGGCCGCCGGTCTACCCGAAACAGCCGGACGAGCCGCCCCGCGTCGCGCCGAGCCGCGCGAAGAAGCCCTGAGCGCCCGGCAGCCCGGCGATGAGCGCGATCGCGGCAGAGCCGATCATCACGGGCAGGCTGGCCCTGCTGCCGCTCGGCCCGGAGCACGCCGGTGAGATGGCCGGCGTCCTGGCGGACCCCGCGCTGCACACGTTCATCGGCGGTGCCCCGCTGTCCGCTGGCGACCTGCGCGCCCGCTACGAGCGCCTGGCGGCCGGATCGCCCGACCCGGCCGTGTCGTGGTGCCGGGCATCGGCCGCCGTCGCCGCGGCCGATGCGCTGGCCCCGACCGGTCTTGGCAAGACGGCGAACGACGGTGGCGGCTGACCTTGGTGCACTAGCCTGGGGCCCGCCCGACCGGCCACCGACGAAAGCGCTGCCCGCCATGAACCCCGCTGTTAGCCCTGCCGGCGACCAGCTCCGCAGCCTGCTCGCGCGCTACCGCCCGCAAGGCGCGGCCGAGGAGGCCGACGTGGAGCGGGTCCGCGCGCTGGCCGCGACGTCGGCCGATCCGTGGCTGCGCTGGACCCCGCTCCACGTCACGGCGTCCGCGCTGGTCGTGCATCCCGGCTCGGCACGGGTGCTGCTGCGCTGGCACCAGCGGCAGCAGGCCTGGCTGCAGGTCGGCGGGCACGGCGACCCCGGGGAGAGCGACCCGCTGGCGATCGCGCTGCGGGAGGCCGCCGAGGAGACCGGCCTGGACGACCTTAAGCCGTGGCCCGACGCCCGGCTGAGGCACCTGGTGATCGTCGACGTGCCGGCGTCGGCCGCCGAGCCCGCGCACCAGCACGCCGACCTGCGGTTCGTCCTGGCCACCGCGGACCCGGACGCGGCCCGGCCCGAGAACCCCGAGGCGCCGCTGCGCTGGCTGTCGCCGGCCGAGGCGCGCCGGGTCACCTCCGAGGCCAACCTCGCCGAGACCCTGTCCAGGACCGAGCGCCTGCTCGGGCGTGACGCCGCGCCGTCTTAAGGATCTTGAACGGGTAGTCCCGTGCCACCCTGGCCCGGCGGGCCGGCCCGTGGCTGTGATCTTCAGAGCTTGATGGCGCTGAACTTTCATCGGCAGATGGCCGCGACTACGAGCCAGGATCGGCTGGAGACCATTTGGGTCGGCGTCCCGCGTGATTCTCTTCGCGCCGGCAGTCACCCTTCGGTGACGCTCGCCCGCTCGCTCGTCGGTGCCATTGTCCTGACCATGCGCTCCACCTGTGGGCGGCAGGACCTGCCCGCGGCGGCAACGGGAAGAGCGCTGAGGCGGTCACAGAAGGTGACCGAATTCAGCAGGCGCTGAGCTGCAAGCTGCTGCCGATCGATGAATATTTACGCCGATTGAGGTCGGCCGAGACGCTATGGGCCTTGCGCCAGATCCCAGTTCTGCGCGGGTACGGCTGCCCGGGCCGCGCCGGGCCTCGGCTCGGCCATCTTTCTGCGGGACATCAGCTGGCAGCGGCGGAACCGAGGGATTCCTTGATCGCCGTGGTGACGGTCCGGGCGATGACGAACTCGTTGACGAGCCGCCCGAGTATCAGGCCGCCGCCGTGCACGTGGAAGGTGGTGGTGTTCCCGTCCTGGGTCAGGTGCACGCTGGCGAACGCCAGGCCGCCGCGACTGACTGTCAGCTTGTCCCGGGAATGCGGGGTTACCTTATAGTGGCTGCCGAGCTGCTGGCGGAGCGCCTCGGCGCTCTCCTGCGCGGTTATGGCTTTGGGTACGGTGGCGCTGGGCATTGCGGGTCTCCTGTGCTCGTGGGAACGTGGTCGCGGCTTACCCGCCTGGGGTCAGGCGCCTGCCGGGCGGGTGCCTGGCGGTGTGCTGTCATGGCGTGCTCCCGGTGGCTGTCAGCCGCCGCGCGGGAGCCATCGGAACCGGCGGATGGCGATGATCAGTCCGGCCAGGCCCCAGGCGGCCAGGGTGGCCAGGTAGCCCCAGTTCAGCCCGGACCCGGTGGTGTGCGGGTTGTAGGCCTCCAGCAGGGCGGCGGTGAGGGGATGGACGGGGAAGACGTAGCCGATGCGGGCCAGCCAGGCGGGCAGCTCGGAGACGGGGATGAAGATGCCGGAGATGAAGCTGAGCGGCAGGATGGTGGCCCACACGACGGGCTGGACCGCGTCGACGTTGCTGATCAGGGTGGCCGCGGCGAAGCCGAGGCAGCAGAACGCGGCCGCGCCGACGATGAGGTCCAGGACGAAGGCGGGCGCGGTGTGCCCGGGGATGGACGCGCCGTAGGCGGCCCAGCCGATGCCCAGCATGACGACGGTGATGGCCAGGGCGGTGAGCACGGCGACGGCGGCGCGGGCGGCGATGACGGCGCTGGCGGGCAGCGGGGTGGCGCGGCGGCGCTTGTAGATGCCGGACTCACGGTTGCGCACCACAGACAGGGCCAGGTTGGAGAACGCGGCGCTGATCAGGCCCCAGGCGATCAGGGCCGGCACGTAGTACACCGACTCCTTCATGGTGCCGCCTGGCACCTTGACCGTGGCGCTGCGGAAGATCGAGGCCAGGATGACCAGGAACAGCACCGGCAGCAGGATGGTGAAGAACACGCTTTGGGTGTTGCGCCAGTAGCAGCGCAGGTCCGCGTGGAACTGGTGCCCGATCAGGCCCGGAAGCTCGCGCCGGGTCCCGGCGGCGGGGCCGGGCAGGGTGCTCGCGGTGGTCATCGTGACTCCCTGGTCAGTTGCAGGTACACGTCCTCCAGCGTGGGGCGGTGCACGTCGAGGTCGGGCAGATCGATGCCGCGGTCCTGCGCCCAGCGGTCCAGGACGCCGACCAGCCGCAGCGGGCTCCTGGTATCTGCTTCCACACGCCCGTTGGCGGTGCGGGTCACGCAGGCTGCCAGGGCGGCGGGCAGATCGGCGGCGGTCATGCCCGGCGGCATGGTGAAGCTGACGATGGACGCTTCGGTGTCCCGCCCGCCCAGGGTGGCCGCGGTGCCCTCGGCCACGATCCGGCCGGCGGCCAGGACCGCGATCCGGTCGGCCAGGCGCTCGGCTTCCTCCATGTAGTGGGTGGTCAGGAAGATCGTCTTGCCGAGGTCCCGCAGGCCGGCGATGACGTCCCAGGCTGACTGCCGGGCCGCGGGGTCGAACCCCGTGGTCGGCTCGTCGAGGAAGATCAGCTCCGGGTCGCCGATCAGGGCCAGGGCCACGTCCAGCCGCCGGCGCTGGCCGCCCGACATCCGGCCGCACCGGGCGGTGCGGTGATCGGTCAGGCCGACCAGGTCCAGCGTCTCGGCGACCGGGCGGGGCTGCGGGTAGTAGCCGGCATACAGCGACAGGCACTCCTCGGCGGTCAGCTCGTCCTCGGGCTGGGACTCCTGCAAGACCACGCCGATGCGGGCCCGCCAGTCCCGGCCCGCCGCGGCCGGGTCGGCACCCAGGACGGCGACGTCCCCGGCGGTACGGCGCCGGTACCCTTCCAGGATCTCCACCGTGGTGGTCTTGCCCGCGCCGTTCGGGCCGAGGAACGCGAATATCTCGCCGGCGCGGACCTCCAGGTCGATACCGGCCACCGCCTCGAGGCCGTCGTAGCACTTCCGCAGCCCGCGGACCTCGATCACGGCAGGACGCGACACCTGTCCCCGCCCTTCCGGCACCCCGGCGGCGGGTTCACGGCTGACCGCTTCCACGACCTTGGCTGCCTGCCCGTCCGGCCGGGGTGCGGCCGCGGTGCCGGCCGGGCCGCCGCCGCTGGGGGTGTGCGGCACCCCGGCGCTGGCCGCCACGCTGGCGTCCGCCAGCTGAGGAGTCCCGGGGCGGGTCCCGGGAGCCGGCGGGGGTTCGCCAGGTGACAGGCGCTGCTCGCTTTGAGCTGCGGCTGCCGCCCGCCTGCGCCGCCGGTACCCCGCGATGGTCTTGTAGAGGATGATGGCCATGACGGCCTCCAGAAAAAACGGGCAGCCCCCCGCGGGAATCTCCCCGGCGGGGATCTCCCTCTGCTCTTGGCAGCATCCTGCTCCCGTGGTGCGCCGCCGGTAGAGGCGAAGGTCCTGCACGGGGGGGAGGACCACGGCCCGGGCCGGCCCGGCGATCCGGCCGGATGGACCGGACCGGGAAGGTCATTCCTGCTCATCCGGTGATGCCGCCCGGCCCGGGCGCCGGCCGCTCAGCCCTCCGCGCGGCGCCTAGTCTCCTCACCAAGCTGCGAGATCTCCGATCCCGCATCACCGAGCCCGGAGGCCCACCGAGACGATGCCTGCCCACCTGCGCCGTGCCCGCCAGCGCGAAGACCTGCCCAGCGTGGCGCGCCTGCTCACCCTGTCCGACAACGTGGTGGCCATCGCCCTGACGCTGCTGGTCTTCCAGCTGAAGGTGCCCGCCGCCGCCCAGGTCGCCGATCCCGGCTCGGCCGCCGACCTGGCCGCCCAGCTCGCCAGGGAAGCCGACCAGCTGATCAGCTACCTGGTCGCGTTCTACGTGGTGGCCCAGTTCTGGCTGATCCACCACCGGGTCTTCCGCCGGGCAGCAGGCCACCACGAGGGCCTGGCCTGGTGGAACTTCGCGTTCTTGTTCACCATCACGGCCATGCCGTTCACCAGCAGCCTGCTCGGCAACTACGGCACCAACCCGCTCGCGGTGGACATCTTCGCGGTCAACATACTGCTCGCTTCGCTGGCGACACAGGCCACGCGGCTGTACGGGCAGCGCCGCGATATCCTGACCGGGCCAGCGGATGCGGAGGTCCGGGCAAACCGCACGCGGGTCACGGTGGTTGTGACCGCCCTGGCCTTGTCCATCGGCCTGGCCTGGGTGAACACCGGCGCCGCGAAGTACTGCTGGCTGCTGATCCCGCTCGCGCCGTGGGCGGCGAACCGCTGGTCGGCCCGCACCACCCCCGGCACCGGCCCGGCGGGCCCAGCCGACCGCTAGCCGGCCCAGGAC
>JASHPR010000024.1 GCA_030038015.1 Streptosporangiaceae bacterium | reverse complement strand
CCGAGGTGCTCGGCGTGCCGGTCGATGACATCGTCGTCTATGCGTCCGACACGGACGTGACGCCGTTCGACGTTGGCGCGTACGCGTCCAGCACGACCTACATCTCCGGCATGGCGGTGAAGAAGGCCGCCGAGGCGGTGCGCAGCCGGATCACCGCGCGGGCGGCGCTGATGCTCGGCCGGTCCGATCCGGACGCCATTGCTCTTCACGAGCGGCGTGCCTGGGCGCCCGACGGGCGCTCGGTCTGCCTGGCGGATCTGGCCCTGGACGCGCTGCACGCCAGGGATCAGGAGCAGATCATGGGGACGGGATCGCACGTGGCTCCCGATTCTCCGTCGGTATTCGCCGCCCAGGGCGCCGAGGTCGAGGTGGACACGGCCACCGGCCAAGTCACGGTGACCAGGCTGGTCATGGCGGTCGACTGCGGGGTCGCGATCAACCCGGTCACGGCGAGCGGGCAGGTGGAAGGCGGGATGCTGCAGGCGCTCGGCTATGCGCTCACCGAAGAGGTGGTGCTGGACGAGGCGGGCCGCCCGGTGAACGACAGGCTCGGCCCGTACTGGATCTACCGGGCCGATGACACCCCGCCCATGCAGGTCATCCTGGTGGAGACGGTAGAACCGACCGGCCCGTTCGGGGCGAAGGCCGTGGGCGAGATCCCGATGGACGGAGTGGCGCCCGCAGTCCGCAACGCGGTCCTGGACGCGACCGGCGCCGCCATCAACGTCACTCCGCTGACGCCAGAGCGCGTCTGGAGTGCGCTGCGGGGGCAGGCGGGCTGATGTCGGCACACGGAGACGGCGCGCTGCTGCGGGAGTTGCTGGCAGCGATCGAAGCCAGTGAGCCGGTCGCCGTCGCCACCGTGGTGGAAACAAGGCGGTCAGTACCCCGGCACGCCGGATCGAAGATGCTGGTTTGGGCGGACGGCCGGTGCTCGGGCAGCGTCGGCGGCGGCGAGATGGAGGCCAGGGTGATCGCCGAGGCCCGCCTGGCGCTGGCCGACGGGCGCACCCGGCTACTGCGCTATGAACTGCTCGACCCAGGCAGTGGCGATCCTGGAGTATGCGGCGGCGAGGTAGCCGTCTACGTAGAGCCACGCGTACCGGACCCGACCGTCCTGGTCGTCGGCTGCGGACATGTCGGCCGCGAGGTGGCGTCGCTCGCGCACTGGCTCGGGCTGCGCGTGGTGGCCACCGACGATCGCCCCCAGATGGTCACCAGGGACCGGCTGCCGGACGCCGACATGCTGATCGCGGGACCGGTGACCGACGCGATCGGGGCAGTGCGAGCCGACCAGACACACGCGGTCGTGGTGGCGCGCAGCATGCGGGTGGACCTTGACGTCCTGCCGCCGCTGCTGGCGGCCGGGATGCGATCAGTCGGCGTGATCGGCAGCTGTCGGCGCTGGCGGGCCACCCGAGCCCAGTTGCTCGCGCGCGGCGTCCCGGCCTGCGATCTGGACCGGGTGCGGATCCCGATCGGGCTGGAACTCGGCGCGGAGACGCCGCGCGAGATCGCGATGTCGATCCTCGCTGAGGTCGTAGCACTGTACCGCGGCGCCGAGGATGCGGCCCGCCGGTCACCGGCGCAGCGCGGGCAGGCCGGCTTCGCGGACACTTTGGTGCTGCTGCGCGGCGGTGGTGACCTGGCGACGGGCGTGGCATGGCGGCTGACCAGGGCCGGCTTCCCGGTGGTCGTCTGCGAACTTGAGCACCCACTGACCGTGCGCCGCCGGGTCGCGCTGTCGTCGGCAGTGGCCGACCGGCGCGTCGACATCGAGGGCATGGTCGGCGTCCGGGCGACCGCGTCCGAGGCCATCGGCCTAGTCCGGCGGGGACTGGTGCCAGTGCTGGTCTCACCAGGGCTTCCGGCGCTTCCTGCACAGGTAGTCGTGGACGCGAGGATGGCCAAGCGCGTGCTCGATACAACCATCAACGACGCCCCGCTTGTCGTCGCGCTCGGCCCCGGTTATACGGCGGGCCTTGATGCGCACGCGGTGGTGGAGACCATGCGCGGCCCGCACCTCGGCCGGGTCTTGTGGTCCGGCTCGGCTGCCCCGGATACCGGCACCCCGGGCGAGGTCGCAGGGCACGGGGCCGAGCGGGTGCTGCGGGCTCCCGCCGAGGGCGCCGCGCGCTGGCAGGCGCGCATCGGCGACCCGGTCGAGGCCGGCGCCGTGCTCGGCACTGTCGGCGGGCGGGACGTGCGCTCCCCGTTCGCAGGCATCGTCCGGGGGCTGATCGCGGATGGCACGGTGGTGCCCGCCGATCTCAAGGTGGGCGACGTGGACCCGCGGGCCGACACCGACTGGCGGGAGATATCTGACAAGGCCCTCGCGGTCGGCGGCGGCGTGCTTGAGGCCGTCCTGACCTGGCGGCAGAGGCTGGCAGACGGCACACGGCGACCGGTGTCCGCCGCGGCGCAGCCGGATCTGGCGCAGAAGGAGTAACGATGCCTGATTCCTTGTCTCCGCATGGCCAGCCGGCCGGGGAGCGCAGCTCGGTGCTGGCGCACCGGATCGCGGTGGCCGCCGGTGACCGGCCGGCCGACCTGGTGCTGCGCGGCGCCAGGGTGCTGTCGGTCTTCACCGGTGAGCTGCTGCAGGCCGACGTCGCCGTGGCAGGCGAGTACGTGGCCGGGCTCGGCAGCTATCACGGCCTGGAGGAAGTCGACGCCACCGGCCTGATTCTGCTGCCCGGCTTCATCGACGCCCACATGCACATCGAATCGACCAAGCTCATGGTCGACCAGTTCGCTCGCGCCGTGCTTCCCGCCGGTACCACGACCGTCGTCCTGGACCCGCACGAGATAGCCAACGTGTTCGGCATCGAAGGGATCCGCGCGCTGCTGGCCTCCGCCGGCCGGATGCCGCTGGACTACTACATGATGATGTCCTCGTGCGTGCCAGCCGGGCCGTTCGAGTCCAGCGCGTTCACGCTCGGGGCAGCGGACATCGCCGAACTGCTGGCCAGCGAGCCCAGGGCCCTCGGCCTAGCCGAGCTGATGGACTTCCCCGGCGTCGTGCACGGCGACCCGGCAGTGCTGGCCAAGATCGACGTCGTGCGCGCGGCCGGGCGGCACATCGACGGCCACGCTCCCCAGCTGACCGGCAAGGAGCTGTGCGCCTACCTGGCGGCCGGAGTCGGCAGCGACCACGAGTGCACCACCCTGGACGAGGCGCTGGAGAAGCGGCGGCTTGGGATGCAGATCATGATCCGCGAGGGCTCCGCCGCCCGCAACGTCGAGGCCCTGATCCCGCTGGTGATCGCGTATGGCCCGGCCAACTGCATGCTGTGCACCGACGATTGCGAACCGCACCTGCTGCTGCGCGAGGGGCACATGAACCGCGTGGTCCGCCGCGCGGTGGCGGTAGGCTGCCCGCCCGCCGACGCGGTCACGATGGCGACGTTGCATGCGGCGCGCTGGCACCGGCTCACCGAGCACGGCGCGATAGCTCCGGGCTACCTGGCCGACATCGTGGCCGTCGAGGATCTGGAGCGGTTCGCCCCGGTCCGGGTCTACAAGCGCGGGCGCCTGGTCGCCGAGAACGGCCGCGCGCTCGCGGTGCCGAGGGCCGAGGTGCCCGACTGGATGCGCGGCAGCGTGCACGTCCGCACGCTCACTCCCGCTGATTTCGACATCCCGGCACAGGGCCAGGTCCGGGTGATCGGGGTGGAGTCCGGCACCATCGTGACCAGGAGCCTGGTCCGGCAGGCCAGCGTCACGGCAGGATCGGCCGTTGCCGATCCGGCCAGGGACCTGGCCAAGGTGGCGGTGATCGAGCGCCATCATGACAGCGGGCGAATCGGCCTCGGGTTCGTGACCGGCTTCGGCCTGCGCCGCGGTGCGCTGGCCTCCACGCATGCGCACGACGCGCACAACCTCGTCGTCGTCGGGGCCGACGACGCCGACATGGCGGTGGCGGCCAACCGGCTGGCAACACTCGGCGGGGGACAGGTGGCTGTCGCCGGCGGCCGGGTGCTCGCCGAGCTTCCGCTCCCGATCGGCGGACTGGTATCTGACCAGGCTGCCGAGGACGTGGCCGCCGAGGCGGAGCGGCTCGAGCTAGCGGCAGCGGGCGACCTCGGCGTGACGCTCCCGGCCCCGCTGATGGCCATGTCGTTCCTGGCGCTCTCGGTGATCCCCGAGCTGAAGATCACCGATCTGGGCCTGATCGACACGGTGAAGTTCGTCAAGACGCCGCTGGAAGTCGCACCGGGCTAGCTGGCCCGCCCCGCTAGCTGGGGACTTTCGGCCCCGGAGCGCAGGACTATAGACAATGGCCGCCACGTCGGCACTGGAAAAAATAGGAGAACAGTCATGACGCAAATAGGAGAACAGTCATGACACTGGAACTTGCGAAGGCAATGTCGCGCCTTGGTACCGAGTCCGCATTCGACGTGCTCGCTCAGGCGAAGGCACTCGAGGCGCAAGGCCGCAAGATCATCCATCTGGAGATCGGGGAACCGGACTTCGCCACGCCGGCGCATGTCATCGAGGCGGCCGTTGACGCGCTGCACGCGGGCCACACACACTACGTGCCGGCGCCCGGCATCCCGGAGCTGCGGGAGTCGGTGGTGTCGTTCCTCGAGCGCTGGCAGCGACTGCGTACGAGTCCCGACCGGGTAGTGATCACGCCGGGTGCCAAGCCGGTGATGTTCTTCGTGATGCTGGCCCTGTGCCAGGACGGGGACGAGGTCATCTACCCCAATCCCGCCTTCCCGATGTACGAGTCGATTGCCGCGTTCACCGGTGCGAAGCCAGTGCCGCTGCCGCTGCGGGAGGAGAACGAGTTCCGGATCGACCCGGCCGAACTGGAGCGCCTCATCACGCCGCGGACCAGGCTGCTGATCCTGAACTCGCCGCACAATCCGTGCGGGAGCGCCCTTACCAAGGCCGACTGCGAGGCGATCGCGGAGATCGCGATGAAGCACGACCTGACCGTGCTCTCCGACGAGGTGTACTGGGCGATCCGGTATGACGGCGGGCACGCAAGCGTGCTGGACGTGGACGGCATGGCCGAGCGGACGATCCTGCTCGACGGCTGGTCCAAGACGTTTGCGATGACCGGCTGGCGGCTCGGGTTCGGGGTGCTGCCGCCTGCGCTGGTCGAGCCCGTGACCCGGCTCATCATCAACTCGGTGTCCTGCACGTCCGCGTTCAGCCAGCACGCCGCGAGGGCCGCGCTTGAGGGCCCGTGGGAGCCGGTCGAACGGATGGTCGCCGAGTTCCGCGCGCGGCGTGACCTCATCGTGGACCTGCTGAACAAGATCCCCGGGGTGTCCTGTCAGACCCCGCACGGCGCTTTCTACGTGTTCCCGAGGGTCACCGAGCTGGGTCTGCCCGTCGCCACGCTGCAGGGCCGGCTGATGAACGAGGCCGGCGTGGCGGTCTTGCCCGGCACCGCGTTCGGCGGCTACGGCGAGGGCTTCCTGCGGCTGTCCTACGCGAACTCGCCAGAGAACCTCCGCGCGGCTGTCGCCGCGATTGACGCCATGGTGACGGCCATGTGATCCGGACGCCGGCATCGCCGTCCGGGCTGCGCGAGCTGACCGCATGGCTGAATGCGGCAAGGACTAGTGAGTGGAAGGACTGTGACAAGTGACCAGCTACGTGCAGACGGTGATTGAGCAGATCGCGGCCGGCAATCCCGGCGAACCCGAGTTCCTGCAGGCGGTCACCGAGGCCTACGGATGCCTCGGCCCGGTGCTCGAGCGCCACCCCGAGTACCGGGATGGCAAGCTGCTGCAGCGAATGGCAGAGCCCGAGCGGATCATCATCTTCCGGGTCCCCTGGGTCGATGACGCGGGCGAGATCCAGGTCAATCGCGGCATCCGGGTACAGATGAACAGCGCAATCGGGCCCTACAAGGGCGGGCTGCGCTTCCATCCGACGGTGCGCCTCGGCCTGCTGAAGTTCCTCGCGTTTGAGCAGGTGTTCAAGAATGCTCTCACCGCGCTGCCGATGGGCGGCGGCAAGGGCGGCTCGGACTTCGACCCTAAGGGCAAGAGCGATGCCGAGGTCCGGCGGTTCTGCCAGTCCTTCATGACCGGCCTGTACCGGCACATCGGTCAGTTCACGGACGTCCCGGCGGGCGACATCGGCGTGGGCTCCAGGGAAATCGGGTACCTGTTCGGGCATTACAAGCGGATCACCAACGAGTTCAGCGGCGTGCTTACCGGCAAGGGCTATGACTGGGGCGGCTCGTCCATCCGGCCGGAGGCGACCGGCTACGGTGCCGTGTACTTCGCCGAGGAGATGCTCGCGACCCGCCGGGACACCATCGCAGGCAAGACCTGCCTGGTGTCGGGCAGCGGGAACGTCGCCCAGTACACCGTGGAGAAGCTCATCGACCGGGGCGCCCGGCCGGTCACGCTGTCTGACTCCAACGGCTTCATCTATGATCCGGCCGGCATCGACCGGGAGAAGCTGGAGTGGGTGAAGGAACTCAAGAACGTTCGGCGCGGCCGCATCCGCGAGTACGCGGAGCACTTCCCCGGCGTCACGTACGTGGCGGCCGACGGAGCCGACCACAATCTGCTCTGGGAGGTGC
>JASHPR010000301.1 GCA_030038015.1 Streptosporangiaceae bacterium | reverse complement strand
CTCCCCGGGCCCAGGCCGTAAAGGTCCCGGCCCAGCTCGCCGCCGAGGGGGCGACGACGGTGACCAGCTGGGCACCGCCTCCGGTGTCGGCCACCTGGTCCGGGTCGATGCCGTAGGTCGCCGCCGGGTACTGCGGGCAGCGCGCTACGGGGTCCGGAGCCGTGAGTGGACGGGCCGTCACCGGCGACCGAAGAGCGGCGGCCCGAACCGGCGCCGCAGCCGAAGTCGCAGCTGCGATAGGGGCAGCTTGAGCCGAAGACGCGGACCGCGCCGCCGGCCCGCAGGCTGCGCTCAGGCACGTCACCAGCAGACAGATCACAGCGGCTACAAACTTCACATCCTGCCTAACAACTGCTAAGAACCGGGAGCACGTTCTTCGTGGAGGGCCTGGTCAAGGCTACAGGCCGAGGCCGCGGCCGATGATTTCCTTCTGGATCTCGGTGGTGCCGCCGAAGCTTTGCCTCCGCGGTGCGAGCTTCCAGCACACACAATAGGCAGCTGGTCCCCTGAGTGCCTGCGCAGCACACCGGATGAGGCTGGAGTTGCTGCGGTCAGCCCCGCGACGGCCGGTGCCGTGATCGGTCCTGGCGGATCGCCCGCCTTGGCCTGGAGACGGCGTGGCGGCGACATGTGGCGCCTGAGGCGCGGAGGCCGCCAAGCCAGTCGGCCATGGTCCAAGGCGATCATCACTATCTGGCAGCTCATCGACGCTCTGCGTCGGTTGGTGGCCGCTCCTTGTTTCCTCCGCACGGAGCGGGTAGCCGAGATATCCGCTAGCGGATGCTGCTGCGATGACACGCCTGACTACGAGAAGGTTGTGCTGGAGCACGGCGAGCTGCCGTCCACGTCGGAGGGAAAGGCGGGCTTGAGGTAGGCGAGACCGTGATGGCTCCCGCACCGACCGGCGAGCTGCCTAGCGCCGAACGGCAGTGGCTCCGCGACAACGGCATCGAATGGGACGACGTGTCCGTGTGACATAGCCAGGCCGGAGGACGTGCACCAGCAGTCCCGCGGCTAACGCCGCCGAGCGCAAGGCGTGCTCGCTACCCTGTTCAAACAGACTTACGGTGCCGTGCACAAGGTACGCACCGAAGGCAGGTCCGCCGCGCCGAGCCATCCCAGTGTGACCGCCGATCGCCGACGCGACGAGGCCCGGGCCACGTCAACGGCACGCTGGCCACCGTACCGCTAACGTTGAGCGAGGAAAGGTGCGCCGCCTTGAGAAGCCCCACCTCTGGTACCCCGTGCTGGGACAGCTGACCAGGGTCAAGCTCAGGAGAGGCTGATACCGAGCTGCCGGTACAGCTCGATGCACGCTTGCGTTCCGCGGAAAAGATTCGGCAGGTACAGGCGCTCGTTGGGCGCGTGCGTCCGATCGTCAGGCAGCCCGAAGCCGAAGAGCGCGACGTCCATCTGGCGCGCCGCGGCCAGCGTGCTGACGAACGGGATGGAACCTCCGGACGGAAGTAGCAGGGGATCGCGGCCGAAGACGCGCCGGCACGCCGCGCGAACCGCACCGACCACCGGGGCGCGCCGGTCGAGAACGTACGGCGGGCACCCGCCACCAATGTGCAGTCGCCCGCGCATCCCGGGCGGGATCCGCGCCTGGAGATGCCGGCGGAGTAGCTCCGCTACTATGCCGGGATCCTGGTCGGCGACGAGCCTCACGTTGATGTCGGCGGTCGCCGACGCGGGCACGACCGTCCGGCCCCGGCCCGAGGTGTGCACGTCGGTCACCACCAGGGCAGGCCGGCGAGTGACCCGTTCGAAGGCGGAAAAGCCCGGCTCTCCGTGTCCCGCCGCTAGACCCGCGGGCGCGAGCATTATCGCATCGGACGGTCCGGCGCGGGCCAGGCGGTCACGTTCCGTCTCGGTGATGGTACGCACCACGTCGTAGAAATTCGCCAGCGCCACCTGGCCCGTCTTGCAGTGCAGGCTGGCCAGGAGCCGGGCGAGCACGTCCACGGGATTGGCTACCGCCCCGCCGAACGCTCCGGCGTGCAGGTCCCGAGTCGGCCCGAATATCTTGAGGCGAGCTCTCAGCACGCCGCGCAGCCCGGTGATCAGGACCGGGACATCGGGCGCGAGCATCCATGTGTCGGAGACCAGTGCAACGTCTGCCGCCAGCCGAGGCCAGCTGCGAGCCACCGCGCCAACCAGGGTGGGACTGCCGATCTCCTCTTCCCCGTCGAGTACCAGCCGGAGGTTAAGCGGCAGCCCTCCGTCGTCCGCCAGCCACGCCTCGATCGCCGCGAAGTGGGCCATGAGCTGGCCTTTATCGTCACTGGCACCCCGTGCGTGGAGATAGTCGCCGACCTGCGCCGCGCGGAACGGATTGGTGGTCCAGGCGCGTCGCGGCCCGGCTGGCTGGACGTCATAGTGGCCGTACACCAGCATCGTCGGTGCGCCTGGCCTGCCTGCCCAGGCCGCCGTGACCACGGGGGCTACCTGACCGGGCCAGACTTCGACGTCCCAGAGCCCGATGCGCGTGAGCATGCTGGCCAGCCAGGCCGCGCACGCATTCATGTCGCTGGCGCGCCGGGGATCGGCGCTGATCGACGGGTATCCAAGCAGCGTGCCAAGACGCCGCATCGTGACGTGCTGGCGAGACCTGGCGTAGCGGAGGGCCCGGGCGGCCGCATCCATCGTCGGCCGCCGCAAGTCCTGCTAGACGGCGTCCGGCCCGGATCTCATGGCCGACTCCCGTTCTGCGCCGGGATCCGGCCCCGCGTTCCCCCAGCCGCGTGCCACGGGCGGCATCGGCCGGCGCGGCACCGGCGGAGGCGCGACGCGCTCGCCGCCCCCGACCGGCAGCGTGGAGCGGTCCCAGGGCAGCACCCGGCGATCCTCCTGGCGGACCGCCACCCCGAGCGACTGCGCGCTGGTCAGCCACTCCTCGGCGTACGCGGCGATCCCCAGCAGCAGCGTCTCGAACTGGGTGCGCTGGGTCTGCAGGACGTGCGGCTGGGCCAGCCAGCGGAACAGCTCGCGGCCTGCGATGGCCATCCGCTGCCTGGGAGAGGTCACCAGGCGCTCGCCGTAATACTGGGCGAGGATGATTTCGATAACGTCCCACGCGGTGTCGGCTCCGAAGATCCGCTTGATGTCATCGGAGCCCAGGATGCGGTACGCCTCGTCGAGGAGCTGCATGACCTCCACGCGCAGCACGTTGACGTGTCCGTAGGAGGTGAATTTCAGGTTGTTGCGCAGGTCCAGGCCGGCCCGGCGTACGACGGCGATGCTGCCGAAGCTCGGATCGTAGGCCCGGTCGCGCATCACGTCAGAGATCCGCTTGTCCCGCCAGAACAGCGCGACCTGGTTGGCGAAATGTCCGAACAGGCCGTGGAAGTCGCTGTTGGCCCGGGACCCGACCGGCACCGCCGCCCGGCCGTACCCGAAGGCCCGGCGGTAGGCCGACAGCCGGTCCCGCCCCGTGTACCGCAGCACCTCGCGCCGGTCGAACTGGTACAGCGCGTAGGCTCCGGACCCGCTGGACAGGTAGACGGCGCCGGCGCGGAACAGCTCCTGCAGCTTCTGGATCGCGCGGAAGATGCCGATCCGCTCGTGCTGGTAGATGTAGTACAAATCGCCCATGGCGATGAGGCGCTCGGACGAGACCGTCTCGTCGTAGGGCGTGATGGCCTGCGGGACCCTGGTCTGGCCCAGCCGGCTGGCCGCATCCGGGCCGACCCCGACCAGCTGGGCGAGCCCCTTGTCCGGCGGCGGCGGCAGCGCCATATCGGCGTCCACCGCTTTCTGCAGCAGGTCGTCGATCTGCTTGACCAGGACGTCGGCCAGCTGCGGATCCGTCACGAGCCGCGACGACAGGCGGTCGGCGACCGTCTCCTCCAAGGCCGCGACGCGGTCGAGGAACGCCTGGTAATCGTGTTCCGTCGCCATCGTGGATCTCCTCCGTCAGGGAAGCTGGCTCTCTTAGTCAAAAAGTTGCCGAAGATCGAGCACGGCCGGCTCGGTCGCTGCTCCGTCCTCGTTGGTGAGCACCACCTGCCAGCTCAGGCGACCGCCGGCGTCCTCGCGCTTCAGAGTGCGGAACCTGGCCATAACCGTGGTGGGGCCCCCGAACTGCACGTGCCGCGCGGGTATGTCGGCGATGTCTTCACGATTTGCGGCATACAGGTAGACCGAGGAATTCCGCCGGAAGTTGATGCCGGTGAGCGTGACCTCCATCTGTCCCGGGGTGCTGGCAGGAGCTGCTGACGCGTCGAAGATCTCGGGTGCCGCGTCGCGCCGCACCAGCCCGGCTAGATTGGCTGCCTCATCGAGCTGGCCGGCGAGGACATCTAGGGCGCGGCGGACCCGGGGAGTCCGCATCCCGTCGGGCAACGTGGCGTCGGTGTGGTTGTCGGTGACCTTCCGGGTGGCATGGATGAGGGCTCGGAGTTCGTTCAAGACGGGGAAGAAGGCCGCGACGCCATCCTTCCCGGCATCTTGCACAATTCTCGGGCCCTCATCCCGGCTCGCCCGGGTGACCCAGTCGAGCAGGTCAGACAGCAGGATGGGCGCCTGCCTTCCCTCAAAGGTCTTGACGGAGGTCTTGCCTCTCCACAGCGGCAACTCAGGCAATCTCACCGCCAGGCCGGTGAAATCGAGCGGTATCACCTGCCGCTGGGCCGCGTCGACGAATACGGAGTCCAAGGCGAAGGTCAGGTCGTCCACCGATTCACAGACCGCTTCCAGGCCGCGCGAGAGCCAGATCAGGATCGTCCCGAGCGATGTATTGGAATCCAGCACGGATAGCAGCTTGCGGTCGCTTTCCCAGCTCTCTTTCAGGGTCAGCACCTGCTCGACGACGATGCGGAAGTTGGTGACGATCCGTTCTTCGTCGACCGTGTCCACGTAGGCGACCGTCAGGCAGAAGCGATCGCGCATCGTACCGAGCTGGCCCTGGACCACGTCCGGATTCGGATTGACCGATTTGCGGCTTTCCCCGGTAAGCAGGCGGAAGAGCTCGTCCACGCGCTGAATCCGGGGACCCCCTTCCAGGGCGAGTTCATTGACGAGTTCCTGAAGCTCGGCGGCTATGACGGTACGTATGGCTTCCAGATCCTGCGGCGGCCACGCCGCCGGGTTCAGCGTGGTCAGCCCGGCCAGCAGCGGGAGCATCTGATCCAGCGCGCTCTTAGCCCGCGCGTAGATGCTCGCCTGTGCGCCGGTCAGCGCTCCCATGTCCGCCTGGACGGCGTACCCGCGCTGCTGCCAGGACCACTCGGTGTGCCCTTCGACCTCGCGCAGCTGGAACGCGCCGGCGAGCGCCGCCTGGAACCCCGCCACGTCGCCGCTGGGCCGCCAGCCGAGAACGTCTCGCATGACCTGGTCGACGGTCTGCCCGTATCCGGCACCGGGTGCTCCGCTACCAGCGCCGCCCCCGGCGGGTGCCGGGGGGCCGGTGGTGGTGATCTCCTCGGTCAGCACCGGGTAGGCCGACAGGTCGGTGAGCGCCTCGCCGCCCGCCGCCGATCCGCTGCCGCGGCGCTGCACTTTGAACTTCACCTCGGCAGGCGAATTTACCGTTACGGGCGTCAGCCTCATCGCCTCGCCGGCGACCGAACGCTCAGCCAGATAGTAGGGACCATCTGATGGGACGCCGATAAGGAGGATGCCCTGTGGATTGGTGATGCCGCTGCCGACCGGCGTCCGGTTCTGGTCGAAGGCCTGGATCATCACTCCCTGCACCGGCTGACCGCGCTCGTCGACCGCGGTGATCGTGATCGAATATTCGTATTCGAGGACGACGGAGTTCGTACCACCCGTCGTCAGCACCTGGTTTGGGGTCTCCATCTGGAGCGGGAGGTTCCCGGCTTTGGTCGTGGGTGTCGCGGCAAGGCTGAGCGTCAGCGTTTCGCCCGCCGGAACCAGGGCCGAGCCCTGGCCAGATGCGCTGCTCACCACGATGGGCATGCTGCCTTTCCCGTAGTTGACACTGAAGTTCACATCGCTGTCCAGCTGCTGTGCTGGTGGCAGCTGGACGGCAATCGTGATGGGTTCGGTCGCAACGACAGAGAACGCGGCGGGTATCTCCCAGCAGCCTCCCGGTTCCAGATTTTGACTCTGCTCGACGAATTGGTTCTCGATGGGCAGGTTGTCCCATGTGTCCGGCGCCTTGACGATCGCTGTGTAGTGACCAGGGAACGCGAAGTCGAACGAGATCATCCCGTCGCTGTCGTCCTGGCTCAGCATCTTGGTGAGGACCAGTTTCCCTTCGGCCGGTGCCGACCGACGGTATTCGACTGTCACATTCGTCCCGACCAGCGGTTGCGGGACCGTGTTCGTGCCCGTCGTGATCGTGGGCTTGGCGAAGATCGTGACCTGCGGCCAGTACATGAACTCGAGAGCCTTCACTTCGGCGAGGGTCGCTACCGGATAAGGAATGGCGAAGGCTTGTGGGCAGTACGGCTTGCCGTTCACTTCGACAGACTCGAATGCCAGTGTGACCATGCCTTTCGGGGCTACCGCGTAAATGGTGCCGTCGGAACACGGGCCGAATGTCTCATCGAAGGCCGGCTCACCGGCCGCAGTTATCGCCATGGCCGCGCCGGGGACGTGCTCGCCGTCCTCCGTGACCAACCGCGCCACCAGGAGGCGGTAACCGTCCTTCGGGACCAGCTCGACCTCGAGCCTTTCCTCGGCGTCGCCTACCTGGTCCTCCTGCCCCGCGGGGTTCGCTGACGCAGTGCGTCTTGGTACTTTCAGTTGCTTCGGCTCCCACCAGGTAGATCCCGGAAGGCCGGCAATGCTGATGACCTGGTATGTGCCCTCCGCCAGCTGCACCGGCTCGGTCATGCCTTCGGCCTGCGTGGTGACCTGGTGGGTCGCACTTGCAGTCGCAGTCGCTCCGCTGCCCTTCCTTTGGAGTTCGAGAGTTACTCCGGGAGGACACGGCCAGGGCTGCCGCCCTGCGCCATCGTCTGGGCGCAGGAGGACTCGCAGTCGGATGTCGGCGTTAGGCATCGGGATTGTCCTTCCTCTTCCAGCTCAGCGTCCCCTGGGGGGCGTGGCTTGGCCGACGGCTTCGGCGAGTTCGCGCCAGTAGCCGAGCAGCGCTGGCTGTACATCTGTCCAGAGCAGGTCCTGGCACGTCTGGATACAGCGGACGATTTCCTCCGCCCATGCGCCTGCCTCCCGTCCGTAGTCCCGGCCGAGCGCCGTAAGGTGGTTGATGCGTTCGGGCACCGCGAGTTCCCGTACCAGCACCGCGCCGAGCGCGTTGATCCGGGCCTGGCACTCGACGAGCTGCTGCGGGGTACCGGCGCGCGGTCTGTCATGGTCGGGCCCCCTGGACCGGACCGCGGCCCAGGCCTGCTCCCCTTCGGCGGCCAAGTCCAGGGCGGCGTCATGCATGATCGTGGCCAGGTGGAGCTCGATGCCCCGGGGCCCGTCCTCGACGGCGATCAGCAACAGCTCCTGCACGGCTTCATGGAGCCGCCCGGCCGACGCCTGCACCGCGCTCAGCGCGGATTCCACGGTCACGGTCATCGCCTGGCCAGCTCAGTGTAGAAGTTCTTGGTAATGACCCCGGGGCGGGCGAGCCCGCGATCGAGAGCGGCGCGGGCCGACCCGATCAGGAACCGGGCCGGGATGATACCCGGATCCGTGCCGGCCGCGAGCCTTTCGGCCGCCTCCAGCGTCATCTGGTGTTCCTTCGCGCCGAACGGGATGGCCCCGGCCAGGCTGCGCCCGCCCAGCTGGGTGAAGTCGTGGAAACACATGGCATCGACCACGGCGGGATTGGCTCGGGCGAACGTGTCCACCAGCGCTCTGGGCAGCGTGCCGCCGCGCGGGTCCGGGTAGATCTTCGACCACAGCGACTCGTAGCGTTCTGCCTCTTCGGCGAAGCCCATCCGGCGCAACAGCTGGGTCGAGATGTAGACGCGGAACCACGGCGTGGGGTGGGGGCCGCGCGGGTTGTACGCGACGACCGCCCGGGGAGACCGGCCAACGACATCGAGCAGCGAACCGACCACGGGCGGACCGCCGAGCAGCAGCGCGCACAGGTCGGCGAAGATCTCGCGGTTCCAGCGCACCCAGGTCTGGACCACGGCGGGCGGGCAATCCTCCTCCAGGAGCCGTCGGCCCAGGGCCACCGGCACCGCCTTGTTCAGCCCGAGATCGCTCTGCAGATTGTGGCTGACCTCGTGCAGCACCGCCCCGAGGGTCCACGGGTTAACGAGCCGGTGATAAGGCAGCTGGACCAGCGGGAACGGATTGAGCTGCCGACCCAGGCGCCGGAGCGGGATGCCCCGGCGGAAGGTCGCGGGCGAGAAACCGGTCCGCATGTAGCAGAACGGAGGCGGCGCAGGCAACGGTTTTGGCTCGCCGACCCCGAGGTAGGCCGCCTGGTAGCACGACAGGGCGATGCGGTCGCAGGACAGTAGCCAGTCCGCGAATACCGACTGCCGCTGCCCGAACAGCTCGAAGTAGAAGTCCCAGATCCGCTCGATGGCGCGCACCCAGTCGTGGGCCCGCTGCTTGGCGGTGACGAGCGCCTGCAGGTGCCCAGTCGTGGGCTGCGCCGCTGCCCTCGCCGCGTTGTCACGTACCTGCCCGCTGACCGCGAGCAGTTCCTGCCGGAGCCCGGCCAGCAACGCGTTGACCGCCTCTA
>JASHPR010000300.1 GCA_030038015.1 Streptosporangiaceae bacterium | reverse complement strand
GATGGCGCAGCAGGTGGCAGCCGGCGGGTCGAGCGCCACGCCTGCCCTGCTGATCCGCACGTACGGGCAATTCGGTGCCGGGATCACCGGCCTGTTCGCGCCGTCACCGCGGGTCGCCGCGTTCGGGCTGCACGGACTGGCGGCCGTTTACCGTTACCGCCAGCCAGACGAGGGGGTGCCGACGTTCGGTCTGGTGCTGAGCGTTCTTGCAGCGGCCGGCCTGGCCGCGAGCTGGCGCCGCCGAAGCGCCTGGATGCTCGCGCTGCTCTGGCTGGGCGGCGCGGTGCTGGCGCTGGGGCCGACGCTGGTGATCGGCAGCCGGGTCTACGTGCCGTTCCCCACGACCTGGGATGGCACGCGGATGTCGCTCCTGGCGCCGTACACCTGGCTGGTGCATGTGCCGGGCCTGTCCGCGCTGCGGGAGGCGGACCGGCTGGCGCTGCTGGGTCTCGTTGGCGCGGCCATGCTGGCAGGCAGTGCGGTGGAATGGTCGCTGCGCCACGCAAAGCCGCTGACCGCCGCCGTTGCGCTCGGGGTCCTGGAAATCGGCTGGTCGGGCAGTGCCGGGATCGGGGTCATGGCCACCGCGCTGCCAGCGCTCGACCGGCCGATCGCCGCCGACCATTCTGATTCGATCGTGGTGGACGTGCCCTTCGGCCTGCGCGGGGGGATCGGGCTCTACGGCGAAGGCATATCGCGGCAGGCCCTGGTCCTGGCGACCGCCGACGGCCACCCGCGCGCCGTTTCCTATACGTCCTGGGTCCCGGCGCGCACCGAGCGCGGGATCGCCAGGCACCCGTTCTATGCGTGGCTGGTGGTTGCCCAGCGCGGCAAGCCGGTCCCCGCGGCCGGCCTGGCCGCCGCCCGCCGCGACGCGCGGCGCATGGACATCGGGTGGGTGCTGGTCTGGGGCAGCGCGGGCCGCCAGGCCGTTCCCTACCTCAGGAGCATCGGCCTGGTGTTCAGCTACCGCGCGGATCAGGTATCCGTCTACCGTCCCGGCTGGAAGTAGCTACTCGGGCCGGTCGTCCTCTTCCCGCACCCGCGCGATCGCCACCACCGACTGCCCGAACGGCGGCCGGTCACCGATCAGCCGCTCGAAGAGCCTGACGGCCGGGACCACGAGCCGGTCGTAGAAGGACATCGTCCCGCCGGTGGACGGCTGCTTCTTCAGCAGGCTGGTGAACGCGTAGTAGCAGATCAGTCCCAGCGAGTTCGCGTAGCGGACCTCGACGATGTCGAGCCCGGCATCGTTCAGCGCCTTGGTCATCGTGCGCTTGGTGTACCGCCGCACGTGCCCGGTGGCGATGTCGACCGGGCTCATCGCGAACGGGAACGCCGGGCACGCGAGGACGATGTGACCCTCCGGCCGGACCAGCCTGGCCATGCTCCGCAGCGCCCCGACGTCATCATCGATGTGCTCGAGCACCTGGTAGCAGACCAGGCACGAGTGGTCGCCGCGCTCCTCGGTCGGCAGCAGCAGCTGGCGCACGGTGACGCTGGGGTAGGCCGCCATGTGCTTCTTCAGCTCGGCGTAAAGAGCCGGGTCGGCCTCCGTCGCCGTGTACTTCTCGACCGAGGGGATCCATTCCAGCGCGTAATCGCCGAGGCCGCTGCCGATCTCGATCGGGTGCTCGCCGAGGTACGGCTTTGCAAAGGCCGCGAACCACTTCCTGTGGTTCTGGCATTCCGCCAGCGCGACCAGGACGTCGCACTGGATCTGCCGGTCACCGCGGATCTGGTCCGTGTCGTCTCCGGCCACGTCCGCAGAACGCGTTGTCTCCACTCGCATCAACCTCTCGCTGCCCTCATTGCATGAATCCGGCAATGAAACCACAAAAAGTCAATAACGCGTGCCACGACCGGCGCCTGGGCCCGGTGCCGCGCCAGCGGCGCGGGACCCGGGCGATGGACCGGGTGTGGCAGCATGTCCGGATCTTGCACCGCCGGGCATGCACGTACACCTAGCTCGGGTGATCCTACCCGTGCCCAGCCAGGCCCATAGCCATGCGCGGCAACTCCGTGGGTGCGGCCGGCCGCACCGTGCGCCGGGGCGCCGGGTCGGTTACAGTCCGGTCCTGGGCCGCGTCCCATGCACGCCAGAACATCCGTCATGCTGGTGGGTAAAGCGTTAGGAGCGCCGATGTACCAGCCATACCCAACCCCTGGGAAGATGCCGGAGCGGCAGCGCCCGGCCATGCCCAGTTCCGTGCGAACCGCGGTCAGGTTCATGTACGCCGGCGCGGCCCTCAGTTTCATCGAGCTCGTGGTGAGCCTGGCCACCGTCGGCAGCCTGAAGCACGCCATCGTGACCAAATACCCCCACTACACCACCACGCAGGTGCACTCCGCCGAGGTCGCGATCGTGGCAGGCGTCGTGATCGAGGCGGTCATCGCGATCGGCCTGTGGCTCTGGATGGCCAGGGCCAACGCGGCAGGCCGCAGCTACGCGAGGATCATGGGAACGGTGCTGTGCGGGATCTACACGCTGTTCCTGCTGCTCTCGCTGCGGCGGCCGAGCGTCGGCGTGGGACTGGCGTTCGCGCTGCTGGTGTGGCTGGCAGGCGTCGGCGCGGTGATCATGCTCTGGCGGAAGGAATCGGGTCCCTACTTCACCCAGGGTGCGCAGTAAGCCGGGTCAGCCGGGCCCAGGCCAGGTCGGCCCCTGAAGCCAGGCAGCCGTCCACGACCGCGTCGGTCCCCAGGGCGCTCACCCGCACCTCGGGCAGCACCGGCGCCACGCCGCGGAGCTCGGCCGTCACGGCGGCCGAGAAGCCAGGAGCCTGACCTATGCCGCCGCCCAGGACGACGAGTTCCGGGTCGGCCACGGCCACGACGGCGCTGATCGCCTTGGCCACCAGCCGCGCCTCGGCGGCCACCACCGCGGCGGCCCGCTCGTCGCCCCTGGCCGCGGCGGCGAAGACG
>JASHPR010000299.1 GCA_030038015.1 Streptosporangiaceae bacterium | reverse complement strand
CTAAAGGGGATAGCCCCAGGTGGGGTGGTCCACGCGGGCCCAGTGGCGGCGCATCCGCCGGCGGAACCTGGCCGCGGCGAACAGCGCGACCGCCCCGGCCAGCAGCGCGAGCACCAGCACGAACTGGAACACCGCGAGGACCACCAGCCCGCCGCCCGGGGAGAGGATCGCCAGGAACGCCAGCAGCAGCAGCAGCGGCAGCAGGCGGGGGCCGCGCCTGGCGAACACCACCGGGCCCGCCGATGCCCGCTGCAGCCCGGCGGCCTGCGGCAGCACCGGCTCGGGCTCGGGCAGGTCGGTCATCAGGGCGCGCAGGTCCCCGAGCGTCTTGGCGTTCAGCGCCGCGGTGACCCGCTCGTCGAGTTCCTCGCGGGTCAGCCGTCCTTCGGCGAAGTGTTCGCGCAGCCGCCCGGTTATCCGTTCCCGGTCGGCGTCGGAGGCCCGCATCCGGTCATTCATCGCCATGATCGCCTCCCACCTTCCTCGTCGTTATCGTCGGTGGTGTCGTCGTCCTCGTCGGCCAGGATCTGGTACAGCCTGCGCCTGGTCTGCTCGAGCAGCCGCTGCGCGGCGTCGACCTGTTCCGGCGTGCCCGCGTGCGCAATCTGCACGATGCCGCCGGCCAGCCGGGCGGCCTCGGCAAACAGGTCGGGCGGCTGCCAGGCCTTCTGCTGGGACTTCGACTCCCACGCGCCGCGGGCCATCCCGGGGTTGGCCTCGACGTAGTCACGGCCGGCGTCGGTCAGGCGGTACGTGCGGCGCCCGCCCGACTCCTCGCTCACGATCAGGCCCTCGTCGGCGAGCTGCGCCAGCGCCGGGTACACCGCGCCGGGACTGGGCCGCCACGCGCCGCCGCTGCGCTCCTCGATGTCGGACATGACCTGGTAGCCGGTACGCGGGCCCTCCCGCAGCAGCGCCAGGATCGCGGCCCGCACGTCACCGCGGCCGGCCTTGGCGCCGCGCGGTGCCCATGGCGGGCCGGGAGGGCCGGGCCACCACGCGCCCCAGGACCCGCCAGAACCTCCGCCCCAGGGCCCGAAGCTCCTGGACCACACGAAGCCCTTGCCCCGGGCCCGGCCGCCGCAGCCGCCGGGCCCGGACGTCCCGGAGAGGATCTCCTGCAGCCGGCCGACCATGCCGCCGACGCAGCTCAGCGCTTCGAGCAGGCCGGGATCGATGTCCCAGGCCCGCCATCGTGATGCCGGCATCCCGCACCCCCGGGCAGTCTCTCGATACGATCACGATATATCGACAGCCTACGACCGCATCGCCCTGTTGACAAGATATGACTCGACTTCCTGGCGGTGAAACCGGGCGGGCGGCGCCACCGGCGGGGGCCCCGCGGTCAGCGCTGCTGCGCCGCGGCCGACAGCGCCCGGAAGGCGTCGATCACGCTCTGCAGGTGCTCGTGCATCGCCCGCTCGGCGGCCGCCGGGTCGCGGGCCGTCACCGCAGCGACGATCGCCTCGTGCTGCGGAAGCGAGACGGCGGGCCGCCCCGGCACCAGCGCCAGCGAGAACTGGTGCCGGACGGTCTGGTCACGGAGCTGCCGGAGCAGCCGTGCCGCGGTCTCGTGCGCCGCGATGTCACGGATCGACGCGTGCAGGCAGGCATTGAGATCGCGGTAGCGCAGCAGCTCCAGCCTGGCCACGGCGTCGCGCATGTCCCGCACGATCCCGCGCAGCGCGGCCGCCTCGGCCTTGGTGATGCGCTCCGCGGCGCGCGCGGCCTGCAGGCCCTCGAGCAGCTTGCGCACCTCGGTGATCTCGATGGCCTCGCCCAGCGATATCTCGCGGACCCGTGCGCCCCGGTTGCGCTGGAACTCGACCAGGCCCTGGGCTGCCAGTTCCTGCAGGGCGGACCGGACCAGGAACCTTGAGGTGCCGAAGCGCTCGCACAGGTCGGTCTCGATGAGGCGCTGCCTCGGCGCGTACTCGCCTTGCACGATCGCGTTCCGCATCGCCCCGAGCAGGGCAAGCCTCGGGCTGTCCGACGCCGGCGTGGCAGCCATGCTCCCTCCGAGACGCGCGGGATGTCTGGTTCTCAGCGGCTTGTGATGGTCAGGGTAACTGCGGCCAGGCGCGCCGCGCGACCTCGGTGACCAGCTCCAGCTTGCATTGCTGCTGCGCCGCGTCGAGCGGATAGCTGCCGATCGCAGAGGAGAACCCGCACTGCGGCGAGAGCCCCAGCTGATCACGCGGGTAGCAGCGGGAGGCCTGGCCGATCCGGCTCAGCAGCAGCTCGGGATCCTCCAGCTCGGGGCGCTTCGTGGACACCAGGCCGAGGAACACGAAGCGGTCCTTGGGCAGGTCGGCCAGCGGCTCGAAGCCGCCCGAGCGCTCGTCGTCATACTCGAGGAAGAACGTGCCGAAGTTGGTCAGGCGCCGGAACACGCACGTGGAGATCGCGCCGTAGCCGCCCGCGGCCATCCAGTGCCCGTCCCGGTTGCCACGGCACAGGTGCAGCGCGTAGCGCAGGCCCGGCGCCCGGGCGACGTCGTTGAGGATGTCGATGCCATCGGTGAGCAGCCGCCCGGGATCGATGCCCCGTGCGGAAAAGCCGGCCCGCACCGCCCCGTCGACCAGCGTCGCCAGTTCGGGGGCGTCGATCTGGACGTAGTCGCAGCCCAGCGCGGCGAGGCCGGCGATCTCGGCGGCCAGCAGCGCGCCCGCGTCGGCGAACATCTCGAACGGGTCGCGGTAGGCCGCCGTGGAGTGCTCCAGCGACCAGAACGTCTGCATCATCAGCGGGCTGGGCAGCGTGATCTTCACGGGCAGCATGGCGGACGCCCGGAGGTACACGAACTCCTCCTGGGCGAGCGACCGCGTGCGGCGCAGCTTGCCGGTCACGGCCCGCCGGTGTGCGTAGGTCATCTCGTCGGCCGGGGCCGGGCCGTGCCAGCCGATGCGATCCGCCGGGATGTCGCTGAGGCCGTCCACCACATCGGACAGCGGGCCGGTGAAATGCGAGCGCCGCTGCTCGCCGTCGGTGATCACGTCGAGGCCCGCCTCTTCCTGAAGCGAGACCGCGCGGTCGACCTCGGCGTCCTCGATGCGCTTGAAATCGGCGGGCGCAAGCTTGCCTGCCTCATGCTCGCGGCGAGCCTCGATCAGCTCGGCCGACCGCAGCAGGGAGCCGACCGGCTCGGCCCGGGTTACCTCTGGCCTGCTCACGCCGTTCTCACCATCCCCAGCCCGCGCTTGCCCAGCCAGCCCTGCCCGACGGGGGTGCCAGGCCGCGCCGGATGCCGCCTGGCGCGAACCTAGGCTTCGGCGTCAAAATTGTCAACAATCTCGTCGCAACAGATTGTCAGCTGCTGCCCCTGCATTGTCACCTGTTGCCCGGAGGCAGCAGGCGGGCGACGGCGGGTCAGTGCTCTCGCGCCAGCGCGGCGCCGATGCGGCGCAGCTGCGTTGTCGCGCCGCCGAGCTCGAACTCGGCGCGCTTGGCCGCGATGAAGTAGCGGTGCATCGGGTGGCCGGTGTCGATGCCCACCCCGCCATGGACGTGCACGCACGCGTGCGCCACGCGGTGGCCCGCGTCCGCCGCCCAGAACTTGGCCGTGGCCAGCTCGGTCTCCCAGGGCAGCCCGGCAGCCATCCGCCAGGCTGCCTGCCACATCGTGAGCCGGATGGCCTCGACGTCGATGTAGGCATCCGCGAGGCGCTGCGCGACCGCCTGGAAGCCGCCGATCGGCCGGCCGAACTGCACCCGCCTCTTCGCATGCTCGGCCGTCAGCTCGAGCGCCCGCGCGGCCAGGCCGAGCTGCAGCGCGCACAGCCCGGCCGTGCCCCGGGACACCAGCCAGCCGGTGATCTCGGCCCCGGCCGCCGGGCTGCCGAGCACCCGGTCGCCGGGGACCGCGGCGCCGTCCAGCTCGAGGCGGCAGGCCACGTCGCCGTCGGTGAGCCGCTGCGGCTGGGTGAAGACGCCGGGGTCATCCGGGGCGACCAGGAAGACGGCGGTCCCGGACGCGGTCGCGGCGGGCACCAGGAACAGCCCGGCGCGCTGGCCCGTGGGCACCGCGGTCTTCGTCCCGGTCAGCAGCCAGCTGCAGCCCTCGCGCTCGGCGGTGGTGGCGGGGATGGGGGGATCGGCAGCCGCGCGTTCGGCGCAGGTCACCGGCGAGCCAGGGTCGTCGGCGTCTTCCTCGGCCAGCGCGGCCGTCAGGATCAGCTCGCCGCGGCCCGCTGGCGCGGCCCAGCGGTGCTGCTGGTCCGGCGTGCCGAAGCTGGCGATCGCGCCGGCGCCGAGCACGATCGAGGCCAGGTAGGGCACCGGGGCCACCGCGCGGCCGATCTCCTCCAGGACCGAGCACTGCTCCAGCAGGCCGAGCCCGGCCCCGCCCAGCGGCTCCGGCAGCGCCGCGGCCAGGATCCCCGCCCGGGCCAGGTCGGCCCAGAGCGCGGGGTCGAACCGGTCGCCGGCCGCCTCGACCTCGCGCTGCCGCTCCGGCGTGGCCTTGTCCGCGAGGATCCGGCGGCTGAGCGCGGCGAGTTCGGCCTGCCTCTCGTTCAGGATGAAATCCATGGGCGCTCAGGGCCTCCTCACCGGCGGATGGGCAGGCCGAGGCCTGCGGCGGCGACGATGTCGCGCTGCACCTCGTTGGTGCCGCCGCCGAAGGTCAGGATCAGCGCGGCGCGGTGCATCCGCTCGACCCGGCCGGACAGGACCGCGCCCGGGGAGCCCTCGCGGACGCAGGCGTTCGCGCCCAGCACCTCCATGAGCAGCCGGTAGGCCTCGGTCGCGAACTCGGTGCCGAACACCTTGGTCGCCGAGGCTGTCGCGGGGCCGAGCCCGTGGCCGCTGCCGGCGGCCGCGCCGTCGGCCTCCGCCGCGATCCGCCAGTTGACCAGCTTGAGGAACTCGGCCTTGGCGTGCACCCGGGCCAGGTTGACCTGCACCCACTCCTGGTCGATGACGCGCTGGCCGCTGGCCAGCTTCGTGGCCCTGGCCCAGTCGCAGACCTCGCGCAGCGCGGTGCGGATCGGTGCCGCCGAGGTGAGCGCGACCCGCTCGTGGTTGAGCTGGTTGGTGATCAGCGGCCAGCCCTGGTTCTCCCCGCCGACCAGGGCCGAGGCGGGAACCCGGACGTCGGAGTAGTAGGTGGCGCTGGTAGTCGGGCCGGCGACCGTGTGGACCGGCGTCCAGGAGAACCCGGGGGCGTCCGTCGGCACGATGAGCACGGACAGGCCCTTGTGGCGGGGCGCGTCGGGATCGGTCCGGCAGGCCAGCCACACGTAGTCTGCGTACTGGATGAGGCTGGTCCACATCTTCTGGCCGTTGATCACGTAGCTGTCTTGGTCCCGGACGGCCCTGGTGCGCAGCGCGGCAAGGTCGGTGCCCGCCTCCGGCTCCGAGTAGCCGATGGAGAAGTGGATCTCGCCTCCGGCGATCCGGGGCAGATACTGCTCCTTCTGCTCCGGCGTCCCGAACCGCATGATCGTCGGGCCCACGGTGTTGATGGTCAGGAACGGCACGGGCACCCCGGCGACCGCCGCCTCGTCGGTGAAGATGAGCTGGTCGAGCGTTGAGCCGCCGCGGCCGCCGTAGGAGGCCGGCCAGCCCAGAGCCAGCCAGCCGTCGCGGCCGAGCTGCCGGACGACCGCCCGGTAGGCTTCCCCGTCGCCGTAGTCGCCGCCGGTCTCGGCGAGCCCGCGGCGTACCTCGGGGGTCATCAGGCCGGCGAAGTACTTCCGGAGCTGCTGGCGGAGCCGCTCCTGCCGGGGCGTGTAGGCCAGGTCCATCCGCCCTCCGCTGCCGGTGCAAATAGAACGTGTTCTAGCGAGTGTAGCCGGGGAGCGCACGCGACGGCAGCGGCGGGTGCGTTGCCGGGGCGGCGCACAGACGGCACTGCCGCGCCATCGCGCTTCCTCACGGCTCCGTGGCTGGCAGGCCGGCCCGGCCCTGGGCCTGGCCCGCCTCGGCCGCCGGGATCCTGGTGGCCGGGTCGAGCGGGTCGGCGCCGATGGCGGTCGGCGAGCCCGGCCAGCAGCCCGTCATCCACACGATGCCCGCGACGCCGCCGCCCAGCACCCAGGGCATGTTGTTCCAGCATCGCAGCTCCCATCGCCCGATACCGCCGCATGGTACTGGCCGCCGCGCAAGCGTTCGATGTACGCTCGCCAAAGATTAGAACGTGTTCTACCTAGGAGCGCCCGATGGTCGCATCGATCAGACCGCATCGCGATGAGGTCGGCCTCGCCGGCGGCCTGATGCTGATCGGCGGGACGTGGATGGCGGCCGGCAGCGGGCAGACCTGGGACCACCGCCACCCGGCGACCGGGGAGGACGTGGCCTCCTTCCCGGTCGCCGCGGCCGAGGACGTGGACCTGGCCGTGCGCGCCGCGCGCCGGGCCTTTGACGAGGGGCCGTGGCCGCGCGCCAGGGCCAGCGAGCGGATCCGGGTGCTGCGCCGGATCGCCGACCTGGTCCGCTCGCACGGCGACGAGCTGCTCAGCCTGCAGGCGCTGGACAACAGCGTCCCGCTGACCTTCGGCAGCGTCTACGCGACGTCGTCCGGCTTCGTTGCCGACGTGTTCGACCACCACGCGGGCTGGGTGGACAAGCTGGCCGGCGAGACGCTGCCGCCCTACCAGGGCGGCGATCACCTGGTGCTGACGCTGCGCGAGCCGGCCGGCGTGGTCGGCGCGATCGTCCCGTGGAACGCGCCGCTGCTGCTCGCCGCGCAGAAGGTGGCCCCGGCGCTGGCGGCCGGCTGCACGGTCGTGCTCAAGCCGTCGGAGTACGCGACGTTCGCGGTGCTGCGCCTCGCCGCGCTGATCGAGGAGGCGGGCCTGCCGCCGGGCGTGCTCAACGTGGTCACCGGCCCGGGCGACCCGACCGGCGAGGCGCTGATCAGCCACCCGATGGTGGACAAGCTGTCGTTCACCGGCAGCAGGGCGACCGGCCGGAGGATCGTCGCGGCGTCCGCCGACGGGTTCAAGCGGGTCAGCCTGGAGCTGGGCGGCAAGAGCCCGGCCATCGTGTTCGCCGACGCCGACGTGGCGTCCGCCGCCGCGATCACCATGGGCACGGTCACGCTCGGCCTGTCGGGTCAGGTCTGCCTGGCGCAGACCCGCGCCCTGGTGCACCGGGACGTGGCCGCCGAGTTCCTCGCGACGGCCGAGATGATCGGCGGGATGGTCAGCTACGGCAGCCCGTTCGACCCTGCGGTCACGTCCTCGCCGCTGATCAACACCAGGCAGCTGGACCGGGTGCTCGGGCTGATCGCCGAGGGCCAGGCCGCCGGCGCCCGGCTGGTCTGCGGCGGCACCCGCGCCGACGGCGACCTGGCCGCGGGCAACTTCGTCATGCCGACGGTCTTCACCGACGTCTCCAACGACATGAGCATCGCCAGGGAGGAGATCTTCGGCCCGGTGCTCTCGGTGATCCCGTTCAGCGACGAGGACGAGGCGGTGCGGATCGCCAACGACACCGAGTACGGGCTCGCGGCCACGGTCTGGACCGGCGACCTCAAGCGCGCTGTCCGGCTGGCCAGGGCCATCAGGGCCGGCACGGTCGGCATCAACGGCTACCAGCTCGAGCCGCACGCCGCCTTCGGCGGCTACCGGCAGTCCGGCCTGGGCCGCGAGGGCGGCCGCCCCGCGATCGAGTCCTACACCGAGCTCAAGACCGTCCTGCTCCCGTTCACCGACGAGATGATGTAGCGCCCGGCCTTCCCCCGCTTCCGGCGGCGTGGTGGGCCCCCGGACGTTGCTAGCGTTGGCGCACCGGCGGAGGGAGATCCCATGCAGCTGAGCACCGAGCGCATCCTCACCACGCACACGGGCAGCCTGCCCCGGCCCGCGGGCCTCTCGCTCACCGGGCCGGAACGGGACGCGTCGGAGCTGGCCGGCGCGGTTCGCTCGGTCGTGACGTCCCAGATCGACGCCGGCGTTGACGTGGTCAACGACGGCGAGGCGAGCAAGCCGAGCTACGCGACGTACGTGACCGAGCGGCTGACCGGGTTCGGCGGGGAGGGGCAGCCGCTGCGGCCCAGGGACTACGACGACTTCCCGGCCTGGGGCGAGCGGATGATGTCGGAGCGGGCCCGCACCCGGCGGCTGACCAACCCGGCCTGCACCGGGCCGGTCAGCTACCGCGACCCCTCCCTGGTCGCGGCCGACATCGAGAACCTCAGGGAAGCCACGGCCGGGCACGACGTCGCCGGCGTGTTCATGTCGGCCGCCTCACCGGGCGTGATCGCGGTCTTCCACGCAAACCAGCACTACGCCAGCGACGACGAGTACATCGCCGCGCTCGCCGACGCGATGAAGACCGAGTACGACGCCATCCACGCGGCAGGCCTGGTGCTGCAGCTCGACTGCCCCGACCTGGCCATGGGCTGGAACGTGTCCGGGATCGGCGGCAGCCAGGAGGGGTTCCTCGCCGCCATCGCGCGCCGGGTGGCCGCGATCAACCACGCCACCAGGGACATCCCGCCGGAGGCGATGCGGCTGCACCTGTGCTGGGGCAACTACGAGGGCCCGCACACCAGCGACATCCCGCTGCGCGACATCATCGGCGAGGTGCTGAAGGCCAGGCCGGCCGCGATCTCCTTCGAGGGCGCCAACCCCCGGCACGAGCACGAGTGGGCGGTTTTCGCGGATGTCAAGCTCCCCGACGGGAAGGCCATCATCCCCGGCGTGATCGACTCCACGACCAACTACGTCGAGCACCCGGAACTGGTCGCGCAGCGCCTCGACCGCTACGCCCGGCTCGTCGGGCGGGAGAACGTCCTCGCGGGCACCGACTGCGGGTTCGCCACGTTCGCCACCTCGTCCACAGTCGACCCGCAGGTCGCCTGGGCCAAGCTCGCGGCGATGGCCGAAGGGGCGCGCCTGGCCAGCCAGGAGCTGTGGCCCTGACCTGATCCCGGGTGTCCTGCCGGCCGCCGTTCGGGCTCGCCGGAATCATCCTGCAGCCGGACCAGGATCAGCCTGCCGGCCGACGCGTACTATCGTGTCTGCCGGCGAGACTGAAGGCCGTCGGCCAGACGGCCGGCACACGACCGTCGAGGGGACGGCACATCATGATCGAGGCAGAAGGCCTCACCAAGCGATACGGGGAAACGCTCGCCGTCGACAACCTGTCGTTCAGCGTGGCACCCGGCAGGATCACCGGCTTCCTGGGTCCGAACGGAGCCGGGAAGACCACGACCATGCGCCTGATCCTGGGCCTGGACCGGCCGACGGCCGGGCGGGTCACCATCAACGGGAAGCCGTTTGAGCAGGCGAGCCAGCCCATGCGTCAGGTCGGCGCGCTGCTGGACGCGAAGGCTGTGCATGGGGGCCGCAGCGCTTACCACCACCTGCTGTGCCTGGCTCAGTCCAACAACCTGCCCAGGCGCCGGGTCGAGGAGGTGCTCGGCCTGGTCGGGCTGACCGGAGTGGCCGGCAAGCGGGCCAAAGGCTTCTCGCTGGGCATGGGTCAGCGCCTGGGGATCGCCGCGGCGCTGCTCGGCGACCCGCAGATCCTCATGTTCGACGAGCCGGTCAACGGGCTGGACCCGGAAGGCATCCTGTGGATCCGCAACCTCATGAAGGCGCTGGCCGCCGAGGGCCGGACCGTCTTCGTGTCCAGCCATCTGATGTCGGAGATGGAGAACACCGCCGATCACCTGCTGGTCATCGGCCGGGGGAAGCTCATCGCCGACTGCACGGTGGGGGAGTTCATCGCCGCGAACTCCCAGCAGGCCGTCCGGGCCCGCACCCCGCAGCCGGACGAGCTGGCCAAGCTGGTGACAGCGGCCGGGGCCACGATCCGCGAGGACGGCGACGGGTCGATGATGATCACCGGCCTGGACCCGGGCCGGGTCGGTGACCTGGCCTACGACAATACGATCCGGCTGCACGAGCTGTCGCCGGTCCACGCGTCCCTGGAGCAGGCGTTCATGGAACAGACGGCCGCCAGCGTGCAATTCCATGCTGGCGTGCCCGAGCAGCCGGCGCTGGCCGGAGAGGTGGCCTGAGATGGGAACGACAACAGTGCGGCCTGCCGCTGGCGTGGCACTCGACCTGCCCCGCTCGGCCGGCCGTGTCACCTTCGCCGGCGCGCTGCGCTCGGAGCTCACCAAGATCGGTTCGGTCCGGTCGACGTACTGGACGCTGCTTGCGATGTTCGTCGTGGTCGTCGGGTTCGGGGCGCTGGCGAGCTGGGGCGCCACTCATGGGCCGCATGGCCCGTTCTTCGATCCGACGCGGCAGAGCCTGGCCGGCCTGTACATCGGCCAGCTGATCATCGGCGTGCTCGGCGTGCTGGTGATCAGCTCCGAGTACTCGACCGGCATGATCCGGACAACGCTGACGGCGAACCCGCACCGCGGCATGATGATCACGGCCAAGGGCGTCGTCTTCACCGTGGTCGCACTCGTCACCAGCCTGGCCACGACGTTCACGGCGTTCTTCCTCGGCCAGGCCCTCATGTCCTCCCACCACATCAGCACCACCATCGGCAGCCCGAACGTGCTGCGCGCGGTCATCGGCGGAGCGCTGTTCCTGGCCGCGTGCGGCGTGCTGGCGTTCGGCCTCGGGCTGCTGCTCCGGCACACGGCGGCAGGCATCGCCGCCGTCGTCGCCCTGCTGTTCGTGGTGACCGTCCTGGTCAACTTCCTGCCGCAGTCATGGCAGAACCACGTCGACAAGTGGGTCCCGGCCATGGCCGGCGCGCAGCTCTGGATGACCATGCCGCAGCCACCGGGCAACACCCCGATGTTCGCGGCGTGGACCGGGTTCGCCGTCCTGTGTGGTTACGCGGCCATCGCGGTGGCCGCCGGAGCGATGCTGTTCCGCAGGCGGGATGCGTAGGCTGCGGCGGCAACTGGCCCCGGGCAAGCCGCCGGCTTGGCCGGGCTTGCGCGGCAGAGCGGCAAGCCTGCTGATGGGAGCTGGACGCTGCATCGCCGCCGCGTCAGCCGCCGAAGCTAACGTTCTGGCCGGCGAGCTGCACCAGCACACCCTGGCCGGTAACGCTGACACCTTGGATCGTCGTCCCCTGCGGCAGGACGGCCAGGGGCAAGTTGATGTCACGCAGCGAGCCGAGCGCCGCCAGCGGGATGCCGCCGGCGGAGATCACCACGAGGCGGATGGCACCGGGGCCGACCGGGATGACCCGTGCGGTAGCAGCCTTGATGCGCTGGCCCGCCCCGATCGTGATCTTTACCTGGTCGGGGCCATCGGCGGCGACCGTGAGCCCTGGCAGGCCGCCCACCCCCGCGAGGCCCGGAAAGCCGATCAGGGCGGTGCCGGAAAGCTGGGAGGCGGTGCGGACGTGGTAGCTGGAGCTGACCCGGATCCCGTACAGGGTGACATCGAGGCGCTTGACCTCCACCGGCCCCAGTTTCCTGCCGCCTGCGCTCACCACCACCTTGTTCAGGCGCCTGGCCGCCACCTGGGTCAGGAACGGGAAGCCCGCGATGCTCACCTGCGGCTTCGTGGCGAAGCCCCGGTCCCCGATCTGCCTGGCCACCCGGTCCTCCGCGTAGATCCTCGCGGCCCGGTCGGCAATCAGCAGGGCAGCCAGAAATGCCACCAAGGCGGCCACGATGATCACACTCCAACTATGGGGCCGACGGCGGCGGAAGGCATCTGAGATCCACCGCCCGGCGCTCGGGAACGTAAACCGGCGGGCAGCTGCCATGACGAAGCGTGATCGCCGCTCGCGGTGGCGCGTGGTGGGGCATGGGTTGGCGGTAATCAGGGAACGGTGCCAATGTGGGGGAGGTCAGGATGCGTGCATTCGCCGTCCGGAGCTTCGGCGAGCCTGCATCGGTCCTGGACCTGCCTATCCCGGCCGCCAATGGCGCGGTGCTCATCCGGGTGCGGTTCGCGGGAGTCAACCCGCTGGACAGCAATCTGCTGGGACGGCTGACCGCGGCCTCGTCGTATCCGTTTGTGGTGGGCATTGACTTCGCCGGCGTGGCCGAACGTGTCCCGGCCGGAGACCACGGCCTGCGGGCCGGCGACCGTGTCTTCGGCATGGCGCGGACGCATGGGTCATATGCCGGGTACACCGCGGTCGCCCCGGCGGCCAGGATGGAGCCGGTGGCTCGTGTCCCCGAGGGCGTGGCCGATGACCAGGCCGCCGCGCTGCCCCTCCCGGGGGTTACGGCGCTGCGGACGGTTGACCTGCTCGAGGTCACCGCGGGCCAGCAGGTCGTGGTGATGGGCGCGACGGGAGGGGTCGGCGGCTACGCGGTGCAGATGGCCCGCTCCCGTGGCGCGCACGTCATCGCGACCGTCCGTGGTGACGCCGGCGAGGCGCGTCGTCTGGGGGCCGGGGAGGTGTACGACAGCCAGGCGGTTGACGTGATCGATGCGCTGCGCACCGATCATCCAGACGGCGTGGATGCCGTCCTTGATCTCGTCAGCGGCCCGGACGCCATCCGGCGCGACGCCGAGGTGATCCGGCCCGGAGGACGCCTGGTCTCGACCATTTTCGCGGCGGACGAAGGCTGGTTTGCTGAGCGCCAGATCACCGCACACAACCATGCCTCCAGCGCGAATCCCCTGATATCACCCGAAGGGCTGACCGCGGTCGCGCAGATGCTCGCGGAGGGCACCATCACCGCGCGCATTCGTTCCGTCGCCGGCCTGGATGCCGCTGGGCAGGTACTGGACGAGCTCCGCCGTGGCGGCCTGCGCGGCAAGGCCCTCATCCGCCTGTAGAACCCCGGCGTCACCGCCCCGGCGATCGCATCGGCGCGTGGCTGCTCGCGAGGTTATCTGATACCAGGCCGGCTAGAGCGGTCCGACGCTCCTGGGGGCTCGCCAGCGCGATCGACAGCGGGTTAGCGGCGCCGAAGCCGCGCCTAGCGGGGGACCCAGTTACGGTGTCAGGCTAACGTGATGGCCGTATCGCCAGCCCCGAGTCCGGAGGAGGTGTCTTCCGCGCTCCGGCAAAGGCTGGCGGGAAGGTTCCCGGGCGAGGTGAGCGACGTCGAGGCCCCCGCGCGGGTCACCGGCGGATTCGACTTCTGGATCTACGGGCTGCACTTCGGCGGCGCTGGCCTTCCCGCCCAGTGGACGGCGCCGCTGATCGCGCGTATCCCGGCCGCGGCCGAGCGTTTCGCGCTCCTGGAACGGGAGTGCCGTCTGCAGGCCTGGGTCACCGCGCACGGTTACCCCGCGCCGCCGCTGCTGGAGCTGATACCGCCAGGGGAGTTGTTCGGCTCCCCGGTCCAGGTGATGCAGCGGGTCGCGGGAACCAGGATGGACGATGCGATCACGGCCGCGCCATCGCGCATCCCCCGTCTTGTCGGGCAGCTGGCTGCTTCCCAGGTTGCCCTGCATCGGCTGCCCGTACCGGAGTGGGCGCGGGCCGGGCCCGGCTGGTCGCTCGCCGACAGGCGGCTGCAGCTGGCCCGGTACCTCGTCGCGCAGGGCTTGCGCGGGCCACTGGCGGAGGCACTTGAGCGGGCCGAGCAGATCGTGCCGCTGCTCGAGGTGCCTGAGCCGGTCATCTGCCACGGCGATTTCCATCCCCGGAATCTTCTGCTGGATGGCGGTACGGTCTGGGTGCTCGACTGGACCGACGCAGGGATCGGTGACCGCCATGGCGACATCGCCCGGACCGAATGGCTTTTCCGCTTCGCGGCGGTGGCCATAACCGGCGAGGCGGGGCGCGCCGTCAGCCAGGCACTCCCTGCCCTGTCACGCGACTACCTGCCTTCTTACCGGCGTGAACTGCCGGTCGACGCGGCTCGGCTGCGGCTGTGGATGCCGCTGCAGCATCTCGGTGCCTGGGCGATGGCGGTGGCAGGCCAGCAGGGGTTCTACGGCCCCGCCCATCCGGAAGACGACTCCCGCATCGCCACCTGGGCGGAGGAGCAGTTCCGGCTGTCCATCGAAGAGCTGCCTTGCACGGAAGGCAGAGATTCTGCTGACAGGCCAAGGCGGCTTTAAGTGAGTCCGAACGTCCGGCCCTGCCAGAGTGTGGATACCTGGCCGGTGTGCTGCCGTCTGGTGCTGCCCGGCGGTATCGCTGCTCGCGCTGCCGCCCGCCAGGCGATCACATCCCGCGCAGGTGAGCCCGGCTCAGCAGTCCCAGCGGACGCCGATCCGGCCCCCGATACCGGGTAGTGGCACCGTCATCACCGGACCCGCGCCGCCACGTCCCAGCGATCTCTCTCCGCCGGCAGATGCGCCGGCAACGACGCGCAAGCTCGAGGCGGGCGTCGGCCGGCGCCCAGGCCGGCTCGCTTGTCAGACCGGCCTGGCGGCACTACGTTCCGATCGTCAGGCCGACAGTCCCAGCCGGGAGGCGCCCCGTGCCGACGATCAACCGCCAGGTGCGCCTGGCCGCCCGCCCGTCGGGACTGCCCACGGCGTCCGACTGGGAGCTCACCACCGAGACCGTGCCGGCGCCAGGCCCCGGGCAGTTCGTCGTGGCGGTCTCCCACCTGTCCGTCGACCCGGCGATGCGGGGCTGGATGAACGCGGGGGCCTCCTACATCCCGCCGGTCGAGATCGGCGCGGTCATGCGGGCCGGCGCGATCGGGCAGGTCACGGTCTCGGAGCACCCGGGCTTCGCGGCGGGTGACTGGGTCTACGGCGCATTCGGCGTCCAGGAGTACGCCATCTCCGACGGCGCCGGCGTGCTCACGCTCGACACCGCGCTCGCGCCGCCCACGACCTACCTGGGTGCCCTGGGGATGACCGGGCTCACGGCCTACTTTGCCCTGCTCGATGTCGGGAAGATCCGTGCCGGGGAAACCGTCGTGGTCTCCGCCGCCGCGGGGGCCGTGGGCAGCGTGGCCGGGCAGATCGCCAAGCTCAAGGGCTGCCGCGCGATCGGCATAGCCGGCGGTGCGGAGAAGTGCCGGGCGCTCGTCCAGGACCTCGGGTTCGACGCAGCCATCGACTACAAGTCCGGCAACCTGCGCCGGGCGCTGCGCGAGCTCGCCCCGGGCGGCGTCGACGTCTACCTCGATAACGTCGGCGGCGACGTCCTCGACGCGGTGCTGACCCGCCTGGCGCGGGGGGCGAGGGTCATCATCAGCGGCGCGGTCTCCCAGTACAACGCGGACCAGGTGCGGGGACCTGCCAATTACCTCATGCTGCTGGTCGCCCGGGCCTCGATGACCGGGATGGTCGTCTTCGACTACGCCGACCGGTTCCCGCAGGCCACCGCCGAGCTCGCCCGGTGGTACCGGGACGGGCAGATCACCTCGCGCGAGCACGTGGTGCACGGCGGCATCGGCGA
The DNA here is from genome assembly GCA_030038015.1 of Streptosporangiaceae bacterium. Classification (GTDB taxonomy): domain Bacteria; phylum Actinomycetota; class Actinomycetes; order Streptosporangiales; family Streptosporangiaceae; genus JASHPR01. The sequence goes on along the minus strand of JASHPR010000299.1, from coordinate 4,915 downwards.
TTTCCCCGACACGCTGCTGCGGCTGTTCGCCGGCGAGAACACCGGCAAGCTCATCTTGGCGCTCGACCGGGGATGACCAGGGTCAGGGCAGGCCGGGCACGCCGCCCACCCGCGAGCCGTCCGGGGCCCGCGGTCCGGGCACGTTGCGGAATCTGAATGGCTCGGCCGGCCGGCCTGGCTGCACGTACCAGGCCTGGCCGGTCTCATCGCTGGCGAGGATGGCCAGCAGCGCATCGGCCACCTCGCCCGGGGTCATCATGGGGATGCCCGCGGCGCTGATCAAGTGCCGGACCGGGTCGTTGATCGCGGTGTCGGCGAAGCCGGGACACAGCGCGTTCACCGCCACGCGGTCGGCGGCGAGCGCCGGGCCGAGAGCCCGGGCCAGCCCCACGACGGCGTGCTTGGTGGCGGCGTAGATCGGGTCGGCCGGGACGGCGGTCAGCCCGGCCAGGCTGGAGGTGAGCACGAGAGCGCCGCCGCCCCGGTCCCGCATGGCGGGCAGCGCCGCGTTGAGGCCGAAGAACACGCCGTCCACGTTCACCGCGAACGCCCGCCGGTACGCGGCGAGGTCCCAGGCCCGCCCGCCGAGCGCGACGCTGGTCGTCGACACGCCCGCGTTGAGGAACGCGACGTCCAGCCCGCCGAACGCGGCGACCGCAGCGGCGACCGCCGCCTCGCTGTCGGCGGGCTCCCGGACGTCGCAGCGGGTGAACAGCCCGCCGACCTCGGCGGCCACATCAGCTCCGCGCTCGTCGACGTCGGCGACGACGACACGCGCACCGCCGCTGGCCAGCCGCCGTGCCGCCGCGGCGCCGATACCGTTGGCACCGCCAGTGATGAGGACGACCGCGCCGTCCAGCTCGACTGCCATCCGGTGTCCTCCCGAGATTCGGCTGCCTACCGTGACCGGGTTGCCCGCGGCAAGGTGGCGGGAGAGCGGCGCGCCCGCTCCAGGCCGAGCAGCAGGGCCTCGATGACCGTGACAGCGCGCCCGGTGTCGCGCGGCCGGTCGGCGATCACGTCGGCGTACAGGAATCCCTCGCAGATCCGCGTGATCGCGTAGGCGAGCGTGGGGGTGTCCAGGCCGGCCTCGAACGCGCCGCGGCTGCGCTCCCGGTCGATGAGGTCCTCCAGGACCCGGACCATGCCCTGATGAACGGTGCTGCGCGCCCCGGTCAGCACGCGCATGGCCGCCTCGGGGTCGGATTCCAGGAACGCGCGCAGCGGCTTGTCCCGCTCGGCCGCCCGCAGCACCCCGCCAATCACCGCGGTGATCCGGGCGACCCCCGTCAGCGCCGCCGTGGTCTGCACCTGCTCGACCAGCAGCCGCCGGGCCCGCCACCAGATCACCTCGTCGAGGAGCTGCTGCCGGTTCCCGGCCCGTCGGTAGAGGGTGGCCCGCCCGACCCCGGCCTGCCGCGCCAGGGACTGCATGTCCAGCCGCTGCCCGGACACGTAGGCGCCGACCGCGCTGGTGAAGATCGCGGCGGGGATCCACGCCGGCGCCGCGGTGCCCTCGGGCACGATTGCCTGCGCATCGTCGTGGCCGCTCTCCCGGCGTGCCGGCGGCTGTCCCATCCTGGCCCCGCTCCCGTGCGGCCGCCCGGCCCCGGTCAGCGATCCGCGCGCCGGCCGGCGGCCGTGAACAGGACCTCCAGCTCGTCGACGAGGTAGCCGGCCAGCGCGTCGATGTCGGGAACGAGCTCGCGGCAGGACACCAGTCCGAAGTGCAGCCGGCCGAGGTAGCCGACCAGCGTGATGTTCAGGCCCTGGCCGTCGGTGACCACCGAGGCCGGGTAGTGAGCCAGCAGCTTCGCGCCGCACAGGTAGACCGGCACGTTCGGCCCGGGGACGTTGGAGATGCAGATGTTGAATGGCGGCAGCCGGTGCAGCAGGCCGGTGGCGAACACCACCCGGGCAGCGCGCGCGGTCAGCGCCGGGGGCGCGAAGTCGCTGATATGGTCGACCAGGCCCTGCGGGATCGCCGCCTGCTGGGCCTTGGCGGTCTTCGTCGCGGCGTGCACGATCTCCAGCCGCTGCTCGGGATCCGCGACGTGGGTGGGCAGGGTGGCCAGCATTGCCGACACCTTGTTGCCCAGGGCGCCCTTGGCCGCCGGGTCGCGGATCGACACCGGGATCATGGCGATCAGCGGCGACGCGGGCAAGGCGTCGTGGGCGGCGAGCCAGCGCCGCAGCGCTCCCGCGCACATGGCCATGACCACGTCGTTGACCGAGGCCCCGAAGGCATTCTTCACCACCTTCACCGTGCCCAGGTCCACGCTGCGGAAGGCGAACCGCCGGTGCGGCGTGATCGGCTTGTTGAAGGGTGTGACCGGGGCACGGCCGGGCATGGTCGGGATCACCGCGCCGTCGCCCCGGCCGAGGCCGAGCATGCCTCCCACGAGGGTGCTCACGGCCGGGGCCAGGGCCGGCATGACGCGGATGACCTCGTTGGCGACGCGCACCGTCTGCACCGGCCGCCAGGCCAGCCGTGCCACCGCCAGCGCAGCCAGCCCAGCCAGCTCCGCCGGGCCCGGACGCCGTTCCGGCCGGAAGGGCTCAGATGCGGGAAGCTCACGGCCGGCCGGGGCGAGATCGAAGAGCACCGTGAGGAGCTCGGCGCCGGACGCGCCGTCGATCGCGGAATGGTGAATCTTGGTGTACACCGCGGCCCGGCCCCCGGCCAGCCCGGTGATCAGGTAGATCTCCCACAGCGGCCGGCTCCGGTCGAGAGGCCGGGCGTGCAGCCGGGCCACTTGCTCGGCGAGCTGGGCGTCAGATCCGGGGTGCGGCAGCGCGAGCTCGCGGACGTGGTACTCGATGTCGAAGTCGGCATCGTCGATCCAGTATGGCTGGTCGAGGCCCAGCGGCACGTGCATGAGCTTGCGGCGCAGCACCGGCACCAGGGCGAGCCGTTCGTCGAGCACCTCGGTCAGCCGGGCCAGGCTCAGCGGCACGGGTGCGTCGCTCGGGTCCAGAATGGACACCCCGCCCACGTGGCCGGTGCTGTTGGCGGTCTCGAACGCGAGGAAGGCCGCGTCCAGCCCACTGAGTTGCTGCATCTGTTCTCCTCAGCCGGCCGGGTAGAGCGCGCGCAGCGGCCGCGGCGGCCGGAACGGGCGCGGCTGCCCGGCCGGGACCGCGAGCCGGTCAGCGACCAGCCACAGCGTCGCCGGGTCGGCGCCGAAGCCGAGGTGGCCGCAGCGGACCTCGACGTTCTGGTGCATTTCCGTTTCCGGTTCGATGCAGGCCTGCCAGGACACGATGCCGTCCCGCCGGGAGTAGACGGCCGTCGACGGAACGCTGACCGGCCGGGCGGTCTGATCGCGCGTGGGCACCCGCCCGCCGCCTGCGTGCAGGTGGCTGCGGCGGCGGTATACGCCCTCGGCGCGGCTTTGCCGCAGGTCGGTCAGCGCGAACGGGCTGCCCAAGGTGATCACCGTACGGACCTGACCGGGGTGCTTCCGCGCCAGCTCCCTGGCGTAGATTCCGCCCAGGCTCCAGCCCACCACCGACACCGGCCTCCCGGTTCGCTCGGCGAGACCCGCCAGGGCCCGGGGGAGCCCGTCCAGCACGGTGTCGGTCGGGCCCAGGTTGCGGCCGAGATCCCAGCCGCGCACGTTATAGCCCAGCCAGCGCAGGAAGCCCCGCAGCATGGCCGTGCTCCGGTCGGACGCCAGCAGGCCCGGAAGCACCAGGACGCCGTGCCCGTCGCCGCGCTGCGCGGCCGCGAGCCACGGCGCCGCCAGGGGCAGCATTGCCAGCCCGGCCAGCCCGCGGACCGGCTCGGTGAGATAGAGGCTGGCGGACGGCGGCCCGCCGTCACCGCCCGCGTCCCCGGCGAGGTGCATGGCTGCCCGCTCCCGTCTCATGGCTCCGCGCGACCGTAGGCAAGCCGCTGATACATCTTTACTATATGTCTCACGCAGCGGCAGGAAGGCGTTTACTTTCCGGCCGCCACGCCATCCGGATGGACAAAGCAGCCGGGCCGCTTCGGGTCGGCCTGCGCGATCGCGGAGTGCGGCCCGGCCAGGTGGTCGCGATGCAGCTGCCGAACCTGCCGCTGTTCCTCACCGCCTGCTTCAGCGCGCTCAAAGCCGGGACGGTGGTACTGCCGCTCCATCCTCTGCTGCGGGCGCCCGAGATCACCTACTCCTCACCGATTCCCCGGCCCGGCTGCGACGCCGTGGCCGGCGAGCCGAACCGCGCCTGCCAGGAGGCCGGGATCCCGGCTTCTGCCTGGCCGGCTCGGGCCGGCCGGGCACAGGGCGGGCTGGGCGGGCACAGGGCGGGCTGGGCGATCAGTCGCAGTCGCTGAGCGTGATCCGAATGCTGAACCGCCGAGTACGTGCGGGGGCACAGCAGCCGGGCTGACGGCGCTAAAGGGTGCGGATCAGCCGGATCTGCGCGTGAGCGTGATCCGGCTGTGTCTGGGCCGGAACGTGCGCCGCAAGGGCTTCCGGTGTGGCCGTACTGACAGGTGCCCAGAGGCGATCGGCGTCACCGGCGGCGAGGCTTCCCCGATAGACGTCGATCTTGTGGTCGATGATCTTCAGGTTCTCTGGATCTCCACCAGCTTCGCGAGCACGTGGCGCGATGGGCCTCCAGGAGGGCGAGCCGTTCCGCCTCGTTGCCCGGGCCGGCCGCGACCAGTTCGGCGTACCGGCGGATGCCCTTGATGGGCATGCCGGTGGCGCGCAGCTTGGTGCAGATGGCGATCCATTTGAGGTCGAGTTCCCGGTGCCGGCGGCGGCCGCCGCTTGTGCGCTCAACGGGACTGACGACCAGGCCGGCGCGCTCGTAATACCGGAGGGTGTGCACGCTGACCCCGGTGCGGCGGGCGGCCTCGGCGATGGTCGCGCCGTCCGCGGGCATGGCGCTGGGGCGTGCCTTCGGCCGGGCGGCGCTGGATGCT
>JASHPR010000298.1 GCA_030038015.1 Streptosporangiaceae bacterium | reverse complement strand
CGCTCCGCTACCGACCGCGGGTCGACCACGGTGACTCCGGCGGGGAGCCGCAGGCCGAGGCCACGGGCCGCGGCGGTCACCTGGTCCGGCGAGCCCAGCAGGACGCTGCGGGCGATGCCTCGCTGCGCGCAGGCGACCGCGGCGCGCAGCGTGCGGGGCTCGGTGCCCTCGGGCAGCACCATGCAGGCGCCGACGGCGCGGGCCTGCTCGACCAGCTGGTAGCGGAAGGCGGCCGGGCTGAGCCGCCGCGCCCGCGCGGGGCCCGACAGTGACTCGAGCCATGGCACGTCCAGCGCGTCGGCGACGCCGTTCGTCACGCCCTCGATCCGCTCGACGTCATCGGCCGGCAACCCGGGATCGAGGTCGCTCACCCGCTTGGCGGTCTCGTAGCTGCCGTCGCTGACCACCAGCACGGGCAGGCCGGTGGCGGTGGCGGCGTGAGCGAGCTGCCATACCTTGGGGTCTGGCTCGATGCCCGCGCTCAGCAGCAGCGCGGCCAGCCGGGTGCCGTTGAGCCCGGCCAGGCAGGCCGCCATGACCACGTCGTGGCGGTCGCCGGGCACGACGACCAGCCGGCCGTCGGTCAGCACGCGCAGGCCGCCGGGGATGCCCTGCGCGAAGACCGCGACATCCTTGATACGCCGCCCCTGCTCCCCCTCGTTGAGCACGCGCGGGTGCAGCTCACGGACCATGTCGGCCACCCGCAGCCAGGTCAGCTCGGCGCGGTGCGGCACCGCAGCGATGAGCCGCAGGCCGTGCTGCTGCAGCGCGGCTGCCAGCCCGGCCGCGGCCGCTGGCTCGTTCCCGGGCACGTCGTGGATCACGCAGCCGGTCACCCGGGACTGCTCGCCGGAGGTGTACCCGGCCGCCGCGATGGACAACGTCTCGGCGAGCCGGGCGACGACGCCCGTGACCTGGTCAGGCCCGGCGTCGCCCGGGGCGCCCGGCCGGCCCGCGCCCGCCGCGGCCGGCCAGTCGGCTACCAGCAGGACATCCGCGTCCAGCGTGCTGGCCAGGGACTGGTTCAGCCCGGGGGCGTACAGCCGGGCCGAGCCGGGGCTGAGGCCCTCGACAACGACCACGTCGGATCGCTCGCTGACCGGCTCCCAGAGGGCGACGATCTTCTCCAGCACGAGGTCGGTTCCGCCCTCGCCCAGCTGCTGCTCCAGCTCTGCGGTGGACAGGGGCTCCGGGGGCTGCAGCGCGGACATGACCGCCACCAGGGCGGTGGACCGGTCAGGCTCGCCGTCGGTACGGGGCTGGGCCACCGGCTGGACGAAGGCCACCTTTACCCCGTGCCGGTCCAGCGCCCGCACCAGGCCCAGGCACGTCCCGACCACGGGGGCACCGGCGGAGGCGGGGACGGCCAGCACGCTCCGGGCCATGATGTCCTCCAGCAAGGAATCCAGGGTCGCGTCAGCCGTCCGCGGCGGCGCTGGTGATCACGGGTTCTTCGCCGGCCGGCCCGGCGGCATGGAGCCTGCCCGGCGAGCAGCCCGGCTGAGCACGGGCACCGTCCCGGCGACGCAGGCCGCCGCCGGGCAGGGAATGCCGCTCGCCATGGCTGACATGCTGCCGAGCCGTGGCCAACCGGGCCAGAGCATAAAGTCCCCCTCTCAGGCTCAGGATGCCAGGCCGATCGGGGTAACGCGTACCCCGGCCGGCGGCCCGCCCGCCGGGGATGCCGGAAGCCGCCCGCCCGCGTCGCGGCCCCACGAGGAGGCGCGCACGCGAGGCACAGTGGCGCGGGGCGGGCACAGTGGCGCGGGGCGGGCACAGCGGCGCGGGCGGGCACAGCGGGCCCGGGCGCGCTGAGCACGCGCCGTTCATTTACAAAATACTGAGCTCCTGATCAGATTGAGCTGAGCAAATCACCAGCAGCCTGCCTCTTCGCCGTAAACGGGCACCAGAATGGCTCGGTAAACCCTGACCAGTGCTGTGACCAAAGTCCCCAGACTCCGGGCGCAACGGCTCTGATCGGCATCTTAAGGCCGCCGGGAAAGTGAATAGCAGGCGCATCCGGCCCGCATGCACCCGGTGATCACGATCCGCAGAGCTCGGGTCGCTTGGAGTGAGATCGATGTTCTTCGAATATCTATGGCGGGAGCTGAGGCGGCGGAGCCGGCAGCTCATTTTCATCTCTCTGGGGCTGGCCGTCGGCATCGGGCTGGTGATCACTGTGACCGCAGCGTCGGCCGGGGTCAAGGACGCCCAGGGCACGGTGCTGCATGCCCTGTACGGGGTCGGCACCGACATCACCGTCACCCAGTCGCCCGCGGCCGGATCGAACAACCCGTACCAGTTCTACTTCGGCGGCGGCCACGCGGCGCCGCCCACCGCCGGCAGCACGATCAACAGGACCGTGCTGACCTCCCCGGGACTGGGACCGCTGAAGGCCTCGTCGGTCACGGCGATCTCCCGCCTGCGGTACGTGTCGGCCGCCGCCGGTGCGCTGGTCCTCACCGAGACCCACATCAGCGGCACCATCCCGTCGGTCTCGCGCCCCTCGGGCGGCACCGGGTCCTTCAGCGTCAGCTCGTTGAGCGTCGACGGAGTGCAGCTGTCGGCCGCCCAGGTCGGCGTGCTCAGCTCGGCCACGCTCACCTCCGGGCGGACCTTCACCATGGCGGACGCCAACTCGCACGTGGCCGTGGTGGAGTCCGGCTACGCGACGCAGAACACGCTGAAGGCCGGCTCGGCGGTCAGCGTCGATGGCACCAGCTTCACCGTGATCGGCATCGTCACCATGCCCCAGGGAAGCGCGACCGTGGACGTGTTCATCCCGCTCGCCCCGGCCCAGGCGCTGTCGGGGATGAAAGACGAGGTGAACACGATCTACGTGGCCGCCTCCAGCGACGCGGTCATCGGCAGCGTGGCAGCCGAGATCTCCCGGATCCTGCCGAAGGCGACCGTTACCACCTCCAGCACCCTGGCCAGCGAGATCACCGGCTCGCTCGCCAGCGCCTCCAGCCTGGCCAGCAATCTGGGCAAGTGGCTGGCGATCGCGGTCCTGGCCGCGGCGTTCCTGCTGGCGGCCGTGCTCATGGTGGCCGCGGTCTCCCGGCGGGTGCGGGAGTTCGGCACGCTCAAGGCCCTGGGGTGGCGCACCAGGCGGATCATCCGCCAGGTGATGGGCGAGGCGCTCGCCATGTGCCTGCTCGGCGGGGTGGCCGGCGTCGTGCTGGGCTTCATCGGCGCCTGGCTCATCGATGAGTTTGCCCCGTCGCTGACCGCGTCCACCGGCCTGCCCACCTACGGCCGCGCGGGTTACTTCGGCCCGGCCAGCGGCTTCAGGCGTGCGGCCGCCGCCGCCGGGCGCACCGCGACCATACACCTCAACGCACCGGTCAGCGGGAGCGCGATCGCGGCCGCGGTGCTGCTGGCGATCGCCGGAGGGCTGATCGCCGGGTCGTTTGCCAGCTGGCGGGCGGCGCGGCTGCGCCCGGCAGCGGCGCTGACACAGGTCGCGTGACAACGGCAACGGGCATAAGCAGATGGAGCAGAAGCCATGTACAAGCTGACCGGCGTGACGAAGGACTACCAGAAAGGCCGCCACATGACGGTGCACGCCCTGGCCGGCGTCGACCTGGTGATTGGCGACGGTGAGTGGCTTGCCATCCAGGGGCCGACCGGCCACGGCAAGACAACGCTGCTGCAGATCCTGGGCGCGCTGGACCGTCCCACCTCCGGCAGCGTCCTGTTCCAGGGCATGGACCTGGCGGTGATGAGCGAGCGCGAGCTTCCCGGGGTGCGGGCAGCCTCGATCGGGTTCATCTTCCAGACCTTCAACCTGATCCCCACCCTGACCGCCCAGGAGAACGTCGAGACGGCCCTGGTCCCGCTCCGGACCCCGGCGGCCCGGCGGCGGGAACGGGCAGCCGCGGCCCTGGCCGGCCTCGGGCTCAGCGACCGGCTCGGGCACCTGCCCGGCGAGCTGTCCGGTGGTGAGCAGCAGCGAGTCGCGATCGCCCGCGCGCTGGTCAAGGAACCCAAGGTTGTCCTCGCCGACGAGCCCACCGGCAACCTCGACGAAGACACCCGCGATGAGATCATCTCCCTGCTGGAGAGGCTCTGGCGCGAGCGCGGCCTGACCCTTGTGCTGGTCACCCATGACAGCAGCATCGCCCGCCGCGCCCAGCGGATCGCCATCATGCGCAACGGCCGCATCTCGGCCGGACCCGCCGCACGGCGGGTCGCGTGACGGGGCTGCAGCCGTGGCCGGCGGCCACCCCCGACCCGGCTACGGGCCGGGGGCGGGCCAGGGCAGCCAGGACGACGGGGTCTCGCACAGCGGCCGCAGCGGCGTGACGCTCGCGTAGCCGCCCGCCAGCAGCGCGGAGTCCGAGCCGTCCTCCGGCCGGCCGCTGGTCTCTGACATGGTCACCTGCAGGTGGTCCGCTGCCGTTTCGACGAGGGCCAGCTGGACGGCACCGAAGCTGGCCAGGTGGCCGCACCGGATGCCACGCAGCTCACCGGGCGGAACGTTCGGGATGTTCACGTTCAGCATCACTCCGGGCGGCATGTCCCGCGCCGCCGGGATGACCTCGGCGGCCACGGCGGCGGCGGTCTGCCAGTGCGCCTCGGCGACGGCATGCCGCATGTCGAGCGAGAAGGCGACGGACCGGATGCCGGACGTCACTGCGGTCAGCGCGGCGCCCGCGGTTCCCGAGTGCAGGATCGCCCGCCCGGTGTTCGGCCCCCTGTTGATGCCCGAGAGCACCAGTTCCGGGCTGAAGCCGAACGCGCCGCGGACGCCGGTGAACACGATGAACGCCGGCAGGGCGTCCACGGCGTAGGCGGGAATCCCGTCCAGGCCGGCCAGTTCGCGGCGCTTAACGACGATCCGGCCTTCCCCGTGCGCCGCCGTCATGGCCGCGCTGCTGCCCGACGCCTCCATGGCCGGGGCGGCCACCACGGACTTCAGGCCTGCGTCCGCCGCTGCCGCCGCGAGCCGGCGCAGCCCCTCGCTGTCGATGCCGTCATCGTTGGTGACCAGTACGGCCGGCTGGCGCGTCCCGTTCACCGGGCGCCGCGGGGAGTTACCCGGAACGGTCACTCGGACCCGGGAGCGGCCGCCCGGCGGGCGAGGCGCGCCTGCGCGTGCGGGTGCTCCCGCCACGTGCTCGCGCCGGAAGCCGCCGCGCTCTTCGCCTGTTCCCACTTGAGCCTGGCGAGCTGGCCGGGGGGTATCTCCAGGTCCCTGGCCCATGCCCGGGTCGCAGACACCACGTGCGCGCCGGCAACCGCCAGGCCTGCCAGGGCAACCACCGCGCCGATCCCGACCAGGATGCCGCCGGCGATGAGTGGCCCCGACCTCAGCTCCGGCCACGTTCCGGCTGGCTGGCTGCTCGTCCTTGTGTTGGTCATGGCGCCCGTCCCGATGCCGTCAGGTAACGTCAGAGCACATTCGGTCTCCAGCCCCGCCATCAAGACTATATCTGGGCACAGCCGGGGGAACGGGAACCCCGCTGGCCCGCGTCAGCCCCTCCCCCGGGGCCGCGGCCCGGCCGCCAGCTCAGCGGCCGCCCCGGCTTCCCGGTCGCCCGGGCCGGCGTAGCGGCCTCCCCGCAGCAGCGACGCCAGCCCGGCGAGCACAGACAGCCCGGCCGACACGGCGAACACCACGACCAGGCCGGCGTGGAACGGCCCGGAGATCAGGTCGGGGAAGAACTCCCTGCCGGTGATGACCCGCTGAGCCGCGGCAGGCAGCGACGCCAGCACGTGGCTGGCGGCCAGGAGGTGGCCCAGCGGGTTCACCCCGAGGACGGCCGCGAACAGCGAGGACACCGGCGGCAGCGTGGCCACGCGGAGCGCGACGGCGGGCGGCACCCCGTACCGCTGCAGGCCGCTGGTCAGCGTCGCCGGAAGGCTGCTCGCCAGGCCCGCGATCATCAGCGAGAAGAACACCCCGATCGACAGCGCGGTGCCGGAGTTCTGGAAGGTCGAGCGCATGCCCGACGCCGCTCCGCGGTGCCGCGCGGGCACGCTGCCCATGATCGAGGAGGAGTTGGGCGAGGCGAACATCCCGCTGCCGATCCCGTTCGCCGCGATGAGCAGGGCGAACGCCCAGTACGGGAAGTCGACGGGCAGCAGCATCAGGCCGATGAAGCTGCCGCCGAACACCGCCATCCCCGCGGTGGCGATGCCGCGGGAGCCGAAGCGGTCGGAGAGCGTTCCCGACGTGGGCCCGGCGATGAGGAAACCGGCGGTCAGCGGCAGCAGGAAGATCCCCGCCCACAGCGGCGTCTGGCTGTAGTTGTAGCCGTGCAGCGGCAGCCAGATGCCCTGCAGCCAGACGATGAGCATGAACTGCATCCCGCCCCGGGCCACCGCAACCAGCAGGCCGGCGATGCTGCCCGCGGTGAAGGCCCGGATCCGGAAGAGGCCCAGCTGGAACATGGGCTCGGTGATCCTGGCCTCGATGATCCCGAAGATCATCAAGAACGTGACGCCGCCGACCAGTCCGGCGGCAACCCAGGGATTCGTCCAGCCCATCGTGTGGCCGCCGTACGGCTGGATGCCGTAGGTGACGGCGATCAAGATCGCGCCAAGCCCGACGGCGAAGGTGATGTTGCCCCACCAGTCGATCCGGGCACGGTGCCGCTCGCCGTTGTCCCGCAGCTTCCAGTAGGCCCACAGCGTCCCGTAGACGCCCACGGGCACGTTGATCCAGAAAACTGCGCGCCAGTCCCAGGCCGCCAGCAGGCCGCCCGCGACCAGGCCGATGAACTGGCCGGCCAGGCCCGCGATCTGGTTGGTACCCAGGGCGAACCCGCGCTGGTCGGACGGGAAGGCGTCGGTGAGGATCGCCGCCGAGTTGGCCATGAGCATGGACCCGCCGATGGCCTGCAGCACCCGCCAGCCGATCAGCCACATCGCGCCCCGGCCGCCGGTGAACGGGTCGAACGACAGCAGCACCGAGGCCGCCGTGAACACCACGAATCCCGCGTTGTAGATCCGGACGCGGCCGTAGATGTCGCCCAGACGCCCGAGGGTGACCACGAGCACAGCCTGGACCAGCCGGTACCCCATGATCATCCAGAGCAGGTAGGCGATGTTGCCGGGCGCGAGCGGGTCAAGGTGAATGCCCCGGAAGATCGCTGGCAGCGCGATGATGACGATCGACCCGTCCAGCGCCGCCATGAACATGCCAGCGGTCGTGTTGGCCAGGGCCACCCACTTGTAGCGGTCGCCGGCGTCCTTCTGGCCCTGTGCTGCCGCTGTCTCCGCCATCAGATGCTCTGGGCCAGCCGCTCGAGCAGCGGCGCGGCCGCCTCAAGGACCTGGAGTTCCCCGGGCGTGAACCCGGCTGACAGGGCCTTCGCCAGCTGCTCGGTGCGCGCGTTGCGCTTGTCCCGCAGCAGCCGCTGCCCCGCCTCGGTGACCGCAAGCACGACGCGCCGGCCGTCCTCCGGATCGGGGCTCCGCCCGACCAGGCCTCTTGCCTCCAGCGCGCCGAGCGTCGCGCCCATCGACTGCGGGCTGATCTGCTCCTGCCTGGCCAGGGCGCTCGCCGTGGCCGGCCCGCCCCGGTCCAGGCGGGCCAGGGCGGCACTCTCCGGCAGCGTGAGCTCGCCTGCCACCCGGGCCTGGCGCATCCGCCGCAGCAGCAGGCCGGTGCTCACCCGGATCGCGGCCGCCACATCGTGGATGTCCGGGTCCTCGTGCATATAGTAAGGCTAGACTGATAAGGCCAGCCTTAGCAAATGGCCGCCCCGCCAACGTCCAGCGACTTCAGCGAATTCCGGGAGGTCTGGCGGGCGTGACACGCCAGACCTAGAGGTTCCTGGAATCGAGGTCGCGCTCAGGGACCCGGACGCCACCGTCGGCTCGCTGCAGCGGACCATGCGGCGGGCGCTGGCAACGGGCGAGGAGCAGGAAAGGCTGATCGAGGCGCTGCTGACGCTGGCGCGCAGCCAGCGCGGGCTCGACCGGCGCGAGCCGCTCGACCTGGCGGCCGTGACGGGCGCGGCCCTGTCGGCCAGCGAGCCCGAGGCGGAGAGCCGAGGGTGCGGGTGAGCGCCTCACTCGGCCCCGCCCCCGCCTTCGGGGATCAGCGGCTCGCCGAGCGTCTCGCGGCCAACCTGGTGGACAACGCAGTGCGCCACAACGCCCCCGGCGGCTGGGTCGAGGTCGTGACCGGGGTAAGGTCCGGCCGCGCCGTGCTGTCGGTGGCGAACAGCGGGCCGGTGATAGTGCCGGAGCAGATCGACACGCTGTTCCAGCCGTTCGGCCGGCTCGACGCGGCGAGGCTCAGCCGCGACGGGCTCGGCCTCGGGCTGTCCATCGTCACCGCGATCGCCGCCGCGCACGACGCCGATCTGCGCGCCCGCCCGCTCCCCTCCGGCGGCCTCGAAGTGGAGCTCCACTTCCCGGCGGTGCCCGGCGAGCCGCCCGTTGGCCCGGCGGCGCAGGCGGCGCGGGCCAGCGCCGCCAGCGGCCTGCAGGCCGTGCCCGGCTAGCGCAGGGTTGGCGGGGCTGGCCCCGCGCCTGCCCAGCGTGAACGTCTACAGCTCGGCGGCCAGCAGCTCCGCGATCTGGGCCGCGTTCAGCGCCGCGCCCTTGCGCAGGTTGTCGCCGCAGACGAAGAACTCGACCGCCCTGGGGTCGTCCATGCTCTGCCGGACCCGGCCCACCCACGTCGGGTCGGTCCCGACGACATCCGCCGGGGTGGGGAACTCGCCGGTCTGCGGGTCGTCGGCCAGGACCACACCGGGTGCCTCGCTCAGCACCTCCTGCGCGTCCTCCCTGGTGACCTCCTGGCGGAACACGGCGTGCACGGCCAGCGAGTGGCCGGTGATGACCGGCACCCGCACGCAGGTCGCCGACACCTTCAGCTCCGGCATGCCGAGGATCTTGCGGGTCTCATTGCGGACCTTCAGCTCCTCCGAGGACCAGCCCGCGTCCCTGGGCGAGCCCGCCCAGGGCACCACGTTCAGCGCCAGCGGGGCCGGGAACGGCCCGAAGTCGCCGACCACTCCGCGCAGGTCGCCGGCCCGCTGGCCCAGCGACCGGTTGCCCGCCACCTTCTCCAGCTGCGCGTAGAGCGTGTCGGTGCCTGCCTGCCCGGCGCCGGAGGCGGCCTGGTACGACGACACCACCATCTCGCGGAGGCCGAACGCCCGGTGCAGCGCGGCCAGGGGCACGATCAGCGAGAGCGTGGTGCAGTTCGGGACGGCGATGATCCCCTTGGGCCTGACCGCGGCCTGGCCAGGGTTGACCTCGGGAACCACCAGGGGGACGTCGTCGTCCATGCGGAACGCCCCCGACTTGTCGATGACCACCACGCCGCGGGCCGCCGCCACCGGCGCCCACCGTGCCGACACCTCGTCGGGCACGTCGAACATGGCGAGGTCCACGCCGTCGAAGACCTCCGGGGACAGCGCGGCGACCTCGGCCTCGGTGCCGCGGACCCGCAGCCGCTTGCCTGCCGAGCGGGCCGAGGCCACCAGCCTGACCTCGCCCCAGATGTCGTCCCTGGTCGAGATCACGTCGCGCATCACGGTCCCGACGGCCCCGGTGGCGCCCACGATCGCCAGTGCCGGCCGGCGGCCGGCCTGGTCGCCGGGCACCGGGCTCACCGGCCCGTCCCGCCGTAGACCACGGCTTCCTGCTCGCCAGACCCCAGGTCGAAGGCCCGGTGCGCGGCGGCGACGGCCACGGCGACGTCGTTCTCGTCGACGACCACCGAGATCCTGATCTCGGATGTCGAGATCATCTCGATGTTCACCCCCGCCTCCGCGAGCGCGCCGAAGAAGGTGGCGCTCACCCCGGGATGCGACCGCATCCCGGCGCCGATCAGCGAGACCTTGCCGATCCTGTCGTCGTAGAGCAGCGACTCGAAGCCAACCTCGCCCTGCAGCTGGCCGAGCGCCGTCATGGCCGTCGGCCCGTCCCCGCGCGGCAGGGTGAACGAGATGTCGGTGCGGCCGGTCGCCGCGGCGGACACGTTCTGCACGATCATGTCGATGTTGATCTCCGCGGCGGCGATCACCCGGAAGATCCTTGCCGCCTCGCCGACCTTGTCCGGCACACCCACGACAGTGATCTTCGCTTCGCCCAGGTCCTGCGCCACCCCGGAGATGATCGCCTGCTCCATGGTCTCGCCCTCCGCGTCGCCGTCGGTCTCCCAGCCAGCCTCCGTGACCCACGTGCCGTCCCTGTTGCTGAACGATGAACGCACGTGGATCGGGATCGAGTACCGCCGCGCGTACTCGACGCAGCGCAGCATCAGCACCTTCGCCCCGCACGCCGCCATCTCCAGCATCTCCTCGTAGCTGACCCGCGGGAGGCGGCGGGCGTCGGGCACGATCCTCGGGTCGGCGGTGAAGACGCCGTCCACGTCGGTGTAGATCTCGCACGCGTCGGCGCCGAGCGCGGCGGCGAGCGCCACGGCCGTCGTATCCGAGGCACCCCTGCCGAGCGTGGTGATGTCCTTTGTGTCCTGGGACACGCCCTGGAAGCCGGCCACGATGGGGATCGCCCCAGCGTCGAGGGCGCTGCGGATCCGGCCCGGCGTCACGTCGATGATCCGGGCCTTGCCGTGCGCGGAGTCGGTGATCACGCCGGCCTGGGAGCCGGTGAACGAGCGCCCCTCGTGCCCCAGGTTGGCGATGGCCATCGCGAGCAGCGCCATCGAGATCCGCTCACCCGCGGTCAGCAGCATGTCGAGTTCCCGGGCCGGCGGCAGCGGGCTCACCTCGTTGGCCAGGTCACGCAGCTCGTCCGTGGTGTCGCCCATGGCCGAGACCACGACGACCACCGAATGCCCCGCCTTGCGCGTGGCGACAATGCGCTGCGCCACCCGCTTGATCCCGTCCGCGTCGGCGACCGAGGATCCGCCGTACTTCTGCACTACAAGGGCCACGGTCAGGCCGCTCCTCCCGCTCGCCTGATCCAGCTTGTCCCGCCCGGCCAGCCGACTTGAGTGTATCCACGCCCGATCGGCCCAGCCGACGGGGTTTCCCGCCGTCAGCCGCAGGCGGGCTCCTCGGCGACGTCCAGCCTCGCGTGCGCGACCACCGCGTGCAGGGCCCGCAGGGCCGCGCTGGCGTGCGTCCCCCAGTGGTTCACGTAGGAGTACTGCCACCACCACAGCGCCTCGGCGGCACGCCCGGCCTCGTAATGCTTGAGCCCGTGGATCAGGTCGGCGGCCACCGTGGCGAGGTCATCGGAGAGCCGGAACTGCGTGGCATGCGTGTCCCGGTACGGGTCGAAAAGCTCCGCGTACTCGTCAACGTCCGCAAGCCCGACGGCGAGCCCGGTCCTGAGCGCGTCAAGATCAGGGTCGGCGCCAACGTCGGGCTCCCAGTTGCCCGGCAGGATGATGTCCCTGCTCGCCCCGAGCTGCGCCCCCGCCAGCAGGATCTGCGCGACCTCCAGCAGCAGCAGCGGGACCGTCTCGTCCTTGCCCTCCCCGTCGGCCAGTGCGGTCACGCCGTCCAGGAACTCCTGGGCCTGCCGCGCGATCCGGTCGGCGAGCGGCCGCCAGTCCTCGCCCGGCTCACTAGACATCGAGCAGCCTCCGTCCTTCGAATGCCCTGCCGAGGGTGACCTCGTCGGCGTACTCCAGCTCGCCGCCCACCGGCAAACCGCTTGCGGGCCTGGTGACCCGCAGCCCCATCGGCTTGACCAGCCTGGCTAGGTAAGCGGCGGTCGCCTCACCCTCGAGATTCGGGTCGGTCGCCAGGATCAGCTCGGTGACCGTCCCGTCGGACAGCCGGGTCATCAGCTGGGAGATCCGCAGGTCGTCAGGCCCGACTCCGTCGATCGGGCTGATCGCGCCGCCGAGGACATGGTAGCGGCCGCGGAACTCACGGATCTTCTCAATCGCCGCGACGTCCTTGGGTTCTTCCACGACGCAGATCACCGCGGGATCGCGCCGGGGATCCCGGCAGATCCGGCACTCGTCGTCCTCGGCGACGTTGCCGCAGGTGCGGCAGAATTTGACCCGCTCAAGCACCTCAAGCAGCGCCGAGGCGAGGCGCCGCACGTCCGCCGGGTCGGCGGACACCAGGTGGAACGCGATGCGCTGGGCACCCTTCGGCCCGACGCCAGGCAGCTGGCCGAGCTCGTCGATGAGGTCCTGGATGACACCTTCGTACACGTCAGGACCTCCCGCTCAGCCCCGTCCCTTCACTGCTCATCGGCCTCGTCGCCGGGCGAGCCGCCCAGCCCGGGCAGCCCGGGGAACCCGGGCAGGCCACCCGCGCCCGGGCCGCCGATCCCGGCGGCGAACGGCCCCATCTTCTCCTGCTGCAGCTCGCTGGCAGCGTCGTAAGCGTCCCGGACCGCGGCAAGGACCAGGTCGGCGATGGTCTGCGCCGACTCCTCCGGGTCCGCCGGATCGATCGCCTCCGCGGCGATGGTGACGTCCACCAGCTCACCCTGGCCGTTGACGACCACCTTCACCAGCCCGCCGCCGGCGCTTCCTTCCACCTCGGTGTCGGCAAGCTCCTGCTGCGCGGTCAGGAGCTGGTTTTGCATCTGCTGCGCCGCCGCGAGCAGCTGCTGCATGTCCAACTGGCCACTAGGGTCCACGTCCTGTCCCATCGCTCAACTGCGTCTGCCCGTCCCTGTCGTTCTGAGCCTACGGCCTGCCGCCGTCAGCGAGCACCAATGCATGGCACAGGGTTCTGGCCGTCAGGGGTCACCGGTTTCCTCGATGACCTGACCACCCAGCGTGTGCTGGATCAGGTCCACCCCGGTCAGCGCGCTGGCGTCCGGGTCATGGCCGGGTTCCCCGGGATGCGCCTGCGCGGCGGGAGCGGCGGGGCGCGGCGCCTGCCGGCTTCCCCCCGGGGCCACCCCGACGTCTTCGGCCGCAGTGGGCGGCGACGGCGCGTTCAAGGAAGGACTGCCTGGCCGGGTGCCGACCCGAGCGGCTCCTGCCTCGTTCCCGGGCGGGCTGGGCGGCGGGGGCGCGGGGGGTGCAGCGCCCTGGCCGCCACCGGATGGGGCTGCCGCGCCGGCCACCGCCCGGATCTTGGGGCTGATGCCCAGCATCCGCTCCAGGACCTGGCCGAGATCCTGGTCAGACCCCCTGGTGGTGAAGCCTGTCGCGGTGCCCTCCTGGCCGAACCGCAGTGTGAGGATGCCGTCCTGCAGGCTGTCCACGGCCGCG
>JASHPR010000297.1 GCA_030038015.1 Streptosporangiaceae bacterium | reverse complement strand
GGCCTCCTCGACCTGGGCGGCCACGACCGTGTCCCAGGTGTCGGCGTAGGCGGGCCCGGGGCCCCAGGCCTGGGGGCTGCGAACATGCCGCGCGGCCGCGCCCAGGTCGCCGCGGCGCAGCGCGACCGTGGCCAGGACGGCCGGCGCACCCGAGCCGTGCAGGTGGCTGCCGAGCGCGCTGGCCACGCCGAGCTCCGCCTCGGCCTCGGCAGCGGCGTCCTCGAGCCTGCCCGCGGCCACGGACATCCGCGCCCGCAGCGTCGCCGGGGTTGCCGACCAGCCGGGCAGGCCGAGCAGGCCGGCGCCATCGTGACCGGCCCGCATGACGCTTTGTGCCTCCTCGAACCGCCGCAGGTCCACGAGCCGTGACGCCAGCCACAGGTGCGGGTGGCACGGGCGCACGGCGGGCGGCCGGCCGGCGGTCAGCCGGACGGCATCGGCGGACAGGGCCAGCGCCTCGGCCAGCCGGCCGGCATCCCACAAGATCATGGCGCGGGCGACGAGCGCGGCGATCACCACGTCGCCGCTCTCCTGCTCCGGCGCCGCCAGGATGGACTCCGCCAGCAGCCCGGCCCGCCGGCTGTCGCGCAGCCCGACCAGGCCCTGCAGCAGAGCGATCTTGGCGTCGGCGCGCAGCTCGCCGGGCAGCTGCGGCTCGGCCAGCACCCGCTGGGCCTCGACCAGCGCCTCGGCGGGCTGGCCGCTCATCCAGAGCGCGGAGGACAGCGCGCACCGCAGCCGCGCGGTCGTCGCGGCCGGCAGCGGCAGGGCGAGCACCGAGCAGGTTAGGTCGGCTGCCTCGGCGAACCGCCCCGCGGCCGTCAGGGCCTTCGCGGCGGTCAGCGAGCGCGGGATCAGCTCCGGGTCACCGGGCGGGGTCAGCTCGAGAGCCCTGCTCGCGAGGTCGGCGGCGATGGCCGCCGATGACGGGAGGACCTCGGCGGCGGCCCGGTCGAGCCCCGCCAGCGCCGTGCGGTCACCGGTGCGGGCGCAGGTAAGCAGGTGCGCGGCCGCCGACACCGCCGAGCCGCCCCTGGCCAGCAGGATGTCCGCGATCTGGCGGTGCAGGGCCTGCCGCACCGGCAGCGGCAGCGCCGCGGAGATCGCCTGCCAGACCAGCTCATGCCGGAAGGCCAGCCCGTCCTGGGCCGCGACGAGCACCCGTGTGGCGAGCGCCTCATCAACGGCGGGCAGCAGCGCGGCCGCGGAGGTGCCGAGCATCGCGGCCGCGTCCTCCAGCCGGAACGACCGGCCGAGGACCGCGGCGGTCTCCAGCAGCAGCCTGGTTCCCGTGTCCAGCCCGTCGAGCGTGTCCCGGACCCGCACCTGGATTCTCCGCGGCACGTGCGCGGACTTCAGGCTGGCCCGGCCGCCGGTGATGACGACCGCGTGCTCCTCGAGCAGGCCGCTGGCCAGGTCGGCGAGCAGCAGCGGGTTACCCCCGGCGCCGGCGGCAAGCGCCGCCAGCTCCGGGTCGGGAACCGCGCCGACCACGTCGCTGATCAGCTCGGCCGCCGCGGCGTCGCTGAGCGGCGGCAGGCTGAGCCGGGCGGCGCCCTCCCGCTCGAGCAGGTCGAAGAGGAGCCCGGCGCCGTTGTCCGGCTGCGGGCAGTGCCGGGACAGGATCCAGGCCAGCGGGTATGAGGCGAGCTGGCAGGGCAGGGCCCGCAGCGCATGCAGGGTGGCGGGATCGGCCCAGTGCAGGTCGTCCAGGCTGACCAGCAGCGGGCCGACCGCCGCGCGCTTCTCGAGCCGGGTGCGCAAGGACTCGATCAGCCAGGCCGGCCGGCTGGCCTGGCCGCGCCGGTCCGCCTCGTCGGCGAGCGCGGCCGGCGATTCGCCGAGCGCCCTGAGCACCGCCCCCACCGGGATGAACCTGCTGAGCTCGTCGGCGGCAGCGGCGGCGACCGACACGCCCGCCTCCTGGGCTGCGCTGGCCGCGCGGGCGAGCAGGAGCGACGTGCCCGCGCCCAGTTCTCCCTCGATGAGCAGCGTGCCGCCGCGGCCTTTCGCGGCGCCGCGCACCAGGTCCAGCACTGCCTGCAGCTCGCGCTCGCGGCCCCGTATGGCACCGCCATCCGGCCGGGTGGCGGTGCCGCGGCTTGCCTGGTGCCGCCGCCGCGGCGGCAGATCTGTCATCCTCGGCCCCGCCCGCGCCCGCACGGGCAGTCCGCCAGAATTACGGTCATCGTCAGGCACCTAGACACCTCGCCGGCCCGACCTCGCCGGCGCGTCTCCCCCCGTTGAGCTCGCCGTCGTTAACCGTTCCCCTGATGGTAGGCACGACCCTGGTGCCCGCGTAAAGGTGTCGTAGATCTCTCGGTGCGCGCCCGGGCCGCCACGTCCCGGCCAGGATTAGCCGGATTGAGGATGTGCGGCCGGCCACCCGGCGGGAAGCCTCGGGGTGGACAGAGGGATACGTCACAGGAGGTTAGCCATGGCAATACTCCCGGCCCGGCGCAGCGGGCGGAACCTTACCCTCATCGACCCGACCCGCGAATTCGAGGACATCTACGACCGCATGGGTCAGCTCGTCAACATGGTCTTCGGGGGCATCACCCTTCCCGGGGTGACCGACGTGCCCTGGACGCCCCTGGCCGACGTATCCGAGACGGACGACGCCTACCTGGTGCACGTCGAGCTTCCCGGGCTCAGCAGGGACCAGATCGACGTGCAGCTGGGGGACCGGGAGCTGGCCGTCAGCGGCGAGATCACGGAGGACGGGAACGGCAGCAAGCGGCGCCGCAGCTCGCGCCGTACCGGCCGGTTCGAGTACCGCACGTTCCTGCCCGGCGACATCAAGCCGGACCAGGTCAGCGCGGAGCTCGCCGGCGGCGTGCTGACCGTCACGGTGCCGAAATCCGAGACGGCGAAGCCCAGGAGGATCGAGGTCAAGGAGCCAGGCGGGCAGAACGGCAGCGGCTCGGGCGGGCGGAGCTGACCACGGCGGTCCTGGGCGGCGCCGTAACCGTGCGGGTTACGGCGCCGCTGCCCCTTTCCGGCGTCCGCTGCCGACCGAGCCGGACTGGTCTAGACGGCCAGCGCGCGGCCCGCTGCCCTGGTCAGATCAGCAGGCGGAAGAGGCCGAACGCGCGTTCCCATTCCTCGGTGTGCACCGCCTTTACCTCCGCGTTGATGAGCTTGAAGGTCCTGGCCAGGGCGACGCTGATGCCGCCGACGATCAGCGGCAGGCGCGCCTGGGTCGCCTCGGTCAGCGCCGCGTCGAGCGGCGGCCGGGCCGCGACCTGTTCCAGGATGGGCTCGATCTCGATGTCTTCCTCGAGCCTCTCGAAGTTGTGGATGCTCTCCTGGAGCCCCTTGGTGATCGGGAGGTCCCAGGGCTCGATGACATCGCGGAGGTTTGCCTTGGCCGTGGCCTGGCCGATGAGCAGAACGTCGTAGACGGCGTCCTTGACGAAGTCGAGATAGCGCTTGATGTCGTCCCTGCCGACGTCGACGCCGCCCGCGGCGCGGAACAGGCGCTCGAACTTGACAAAGCCCATGACTGCTATGGCCACCTCCGGTCGGCTGCCCGCATCCAGCTCAGCACATCGGGCGCCGGGCCGCATCCCCCGCCCGGGCAGCACCGCGGTCCTGGCCTGGCGCGCCAGCCGGCCCGGCTGCCGGCTACCCGATCACGCGGGTTGACGGCAGCATGCCCGCGCGGCCACCGTGATGCCATGATGCATGCGGGGTTCAACCTGATCACCGGGGACCCGCTCCGGCTCGGTGACGCGATCACGTACCTCGAGTCCACGGTGCGGCCGCTGGCCGAGAGCCAGCCGGGCAGCCTGGGCGTCTCGCTGTACGCCGTTCCGGAACTCGGGCTCGCGGTCCTCGAAACGTTCTGGAGGTCCGGCGACGACCTGCAGGACAGCGATTACGCCCTCGCCGGCAGCCGGTCCGAGGCGGCGCGCCGCGCCGCGGGGACGGTCACCGTCGAGCACTACTCGGTCCCGGTGTTCGAGCAGCTCCGGCCGGTGATCGCCGGCGCCGGGGTGCGGGTGACCAGGATGGACGTGGCGACGTCGAGCATCGAGGACGCGGTCGAGGTGTTCGGGGACACCGAAGTCCCGTGGCTGGCCGAGGAGGCCGGCTGCAGCAGCGTGCTCTTCCTCGTCGACCGCGGTTCCGGGCGGGCGATCGGCGAGACCGTGTGGAAGGACGCCAGGGCTCTGGCCGCGAGCCGCAGCGCGGCGGCTGCGGAGCGGGTCCGGGCGGCCGGGACCGCGGGCTGCGTCATCCGCGCCGTCCAGGAGGGGACCCTGATCCTCAGCTCGGCGCGGAAGTGAGGCGCGGTGCGCGCGGCCGGGCGGGAATGGTGAGGTTATGGACAAGCGCCTTCGTTTCATGCGGGACCTCATCAAGCCGCTGCGGGTGCCGCCGGGGAGCACCGTCAGGCTGAGCCGGGACCATGACCCGGCCTGGACCGGATCGGTGCACCGCAGCGACGCCGGCGCACTGCTCAGGGAAGGCGTCGAGCTGCTCGCCGAGTATCAGGACCGGCTCGCCGCGCAGGGCGCGCTCGGCCTGCTGATCGTGCTCCAGGGGCTCGATGCCTCGGGCAAGGACGGCACCATCAAGCACGTGATGAGCGGCCTCAACCCGCAGGGCGTGACGGTGCGCAGCTTCAAGGAGCCGTCCCGGGAGGAGCTCGAGCACGATTTCCTCTGGCGCTACCAGGCCGCGCTGCCCGGCCGGGGGCGGATCGGCATCTTCAACCGGTCGCACTACGAGGAGGTGCTGGTCGTCCGGGTGCACCCGGAGCTGCTCGCCGCGGAGCACCTGCCGGCGGCGGCGGCGAAGCGCGACATCTGGGCCGAACGCTACCGGGACATCAACCGCTGGGAGCGCTGCCTCGTGGCCAACGGCATCCACGTGGTCAAGATCATGCTCAACATCTCCAGGCAGGAGCAGGCCAGGCGGTTCCTGAAGCGCATCGACCTCCCGGAGAAGAACTGGAAGTTCTCGGCCAACGACGTGCGGGAGCGCCAGTACTGGCAGCAGTACCAGCGGGCGTTCAACGACATGCTGTCCGCGACCAGCACGCGGTGGGCCCCGTGGTACGTGGTCCCCGCCGACCACAAGTGGTTCAGCCGCCTGGCCACGGCCGCGGTCGTGGTGCGCAGGCTCCGGGCCATCAACCCCTGCTACCCGGCGGCCGTCCCGGCCGCTGCCGGGCAGATGGCGCAGGTCAGGGCCGAGCTTGAGGCCGAGCTGAGCGGGGCGGGTGATGGCTGAGGCGGTGCCCGTGCTGCCCGCACGGCCGCAGCGCTCTACCCGGATGGGGGATGTTGCGGCCGCGCCCGCGGCGGAAGGTGTGTTCAGGCTCGAGGCCGGCCGCGGATGGGGGGCTTGTTATGACTGGCTCGGCTAGAGGGCTCGCGATGACTGGCTCGGCCGGCGAGGGCATCCTGGGCCCGGCCAGGCGCCGTGGCTACGGGCTGACGGCCGGCGTGCTGCTGGTCATGATGCTGGGCGGGACGCTGCCGGTCCCGCTCTACGTGCTCTACGAGAGGCAGAT
>JASHPR010000023.1 GCA_030038015.1 Streptosporangiaceae bacterium | reverse complement strand
TGTCCCGCGGCGCACGCCGTCCGTCCCGCCGCGCACGCCGTCCGTCCCGGCGCGCACGCCGTCCGTCCCGCTGCGCCAGTGCGCCCCGTCCGTCCCATCGGCCCCGCCAGCCTCACTGTCACCGGCAGTGCCGCCCCAGATCTGGCGTGCCTGCAGCATCGCGAGCACCAGGCCGACCCGCTGCGCGCCCACCGGTGCTTCCCCGAGCACGTGCAGGCCGTCGCGGATCTGGGCGTCCTTGACCTCGCACAGCCAGCCGTCGACGTGCAGCAGGAAGTCGTCGAACTCCGCGTCGTGTGGCCGCGACTGCAGGCCGAGGTCGTGGTCGAGCTTGGCGGCCTGGATCAGGGTCCAGATCTGGGCGCGGATCGCCGGGAGCTTGGCCGGGTCCAGCGCGGCCACGGCGGCGTGCTCGTCCATGAGCTGCTCGAGCCTGGCCAGGTCGCCGTAGGTCTCCGCGCGGGTCATCGGCGGCACCAGGTGGTCGACGATCGTGGCGTGCGCGCGGCGCTTGGCCTGCGTGCCCTCGCCCGGGTCGTTGACCAGGAACGGGTAGATGAGCGGCAGGTTGCCGAGCGCGGCGTCGGGCGCGCACGCCGCCGACATGCCGAGGTTCTTGCCCGGCAGCCATTCCAGGTTGCCGTGCTTGCCGATGTGCACGACCGCGTGCGCGCCGAAGCTCTCCTCCAGCCACCGGTAGGCGGCCAGGTAGTGGTGGCTCGGCGGCAGGTCCGGGTCGTGGTAGATCGCGACCGGGTTCTCGCCGAAGCCGCGGGGTGGCTGGACGAGCAGCACCAGGTTGCCGGCCCGCAGCGCGGCGAGCACGATGTCACCGTCGGCGCTGGCCGACCTGTCCACGAACAGCTCACCGGGCGGCGGCCCCCAGGCCTCTTCCATGGCGGAGCGCAGGTCGGCGGGCAACGCCCTGAACCAGCCGCGGTACTGCGCGGCCGGGATCCGCACGGCCGCCGTCGCGAGCTGCTGGTCGGTCAGCCACTCGGGATCCTGGCCGCCCGCCGCGATCACCGCGTGGATCAGCGCGTCGCCGTCCGGCGGCTCGATGCCGGGCAGCGCTCCCGGGCCGCCGACCGGGCCGACGTCGTAGCCGCGCTCCCGCATCGCCCGCAGCAGCCGGACCGTGCTCGCCGGGGTGTCCAGCCCGACCGCGTTGCCGATCCGGGCGTGCTTCGTCGGGTACGCGGAGAGCACGATCGCGACCCGCCGGTCTGCCGGCGCGATGTGCCGGAGCCTGGCCAGCGCGACCGCCGTGCCCGCTACCCGCGCGGCCCGCTCCGGATCGGGCACGTACCGCGACAGGCCATCGTCCCCGGTCTCCTTGAACGAGAACGGCACGCTGATGATCCGGCCGTCGAATTCCGGGATGGCCACCTGGGTGGCCGCATCGAGCGGGCTGAGCCCCCCGCTCGCGCCTTCCCACTGGGCCCGCGCCGAGGTCAGGCACAGCGCCTGCACGACCGGTATGTCCAGGGCGGCGATCGCGCCCGCGTCCCAGGCTTCGTCGTCGCCGCCGGCCTGGGACAGCGCCGGGACCGTTCCGCCGGCCGCGAGAACGGTGACGACCAGGACATCGGCCTGGCCGAGGGCCTGCAGCAGTTCCGGCTCCGCCGTCCGCAGGCTGGCGCACCACACCGGCACCGGGCGCGCCCCGCAGGCGGCGATCGCGGCGGCGAGCGCATCGACGAAGCCGGTGTTCCCGGCCAGCTCGTGCGCCCGGTAGTACAGCACCGCGACCACGGGCTCAGCAGCGGTGGGCCATTCCTGCCGGCCGCCCACACGGTCCAGCAGCCCCGGATCGTCCTGGTCGCCCGCACCAGCAGCCGCCACTGGTTCGCCGCTGGGCCGCTCCTCCCCTTTCCCCGGCGGCCACAGCCGCACCCCCCAGGTGGACATTGGCTCGGGCGCGGCGAAGCCGTGGCCGGTCATCAGCACCGTGTCGGCCAGGAACGCGGCCAGCTCGCGCAGGTTGCCCGGTCCGCCGTGCGCCAGGTACTCGTGCGCCTGCGCGGCGATGCCGGCCGGGACGCTGGACAGCGCCATCAGCGCCGCGTCCGGGGCCATCTCGCCGCTGAGCACGATCAGCGGGATCTCCTGCCGCCGCAGCACCGCGAGCCCCTCGCGCCATGCCTGCTCGCCGCCGAGCAGGCGGACCACGACCAGGTCGGCGCCGTCGAGCAGCGGGTCAAGGCCGGACGGATCCAGCCGGGCCGGGTTGGCGAGCCGGTAGCCGGCGCCGCTGGCCTTGGCGGCCAGCAGGTCGGTGTCGGACGTGGACAGCAGCAGGACGGTGCTGTCGCCGGGTCCTGATGACAAGACGAGCCCTCCTCGGGATCCGCGCCCCGGGTCGTGGGTCGCGGCGGCCGGAGTATCCTGGCTCCCGGATCGGCGCGCGCCCCGGCCTTCCCGCCCGTAGGGGCCGTGGCCGTGCTGGGGTCTGCTCCCCGGTGACAGTGGCGGGACCGCGCCGGATTCGCACCGGCTTCCTCCGCTGACCGTCGCGTGTTTCTGCCGACTCTGGCGCACACCGAGCACGCACGTCAACCGGACTGCGCCGGTCCGCCGGCTGGACAAGGGCCCGGCCGCCTGTGAACCGCCTCGGCGGGTACCGGCGCGTCCCGAAATCGGCTATAACTGGCCGGAATCAGGTAGCTGTCCCCAATAAGCGGCCAAGGCCGCGCAATAATCGGGCATACAGGGCATATGGGTGACCATTCCAGGGACGCGCCGCGCTGCCAATGAGGTCGTGGACTCCAGGCTGTTCCTACAGCAACAGCGCGGAGTCCACGACATCAATGCGGGGCGGGACGGCGGCGCCATATGCCGGGCAGGACGACAGCACGCGGCCGGGACCCGCGTACCCCTCGGCGGCGGGCTGCCAGAGCCTGGCGGATCAGGGCACGCGGATCAGGGGAGGCGGGCCAGGCAGGCGGGCCACAGCATCGGGCCAGAGCCGGCAGGCAGAGCAGGCAGAGCAGGCAGAGCAGGCAGAGCCGGGAGAGCCGGGCAGGGCCGGGCTGCGGGATCAGAGGCCGTGCTGGTCGAGGATCTTGATCAGGTTGCGCTTGCGCTTCTGGCTAGCGCGCAGCGCGGCGACGTAGCGCCGGAACTCGGTCATGGTGCCCAGCGCCTCGTGGCAGGCGCGGGCGGAGAGCAGCAGGGCGGCTATCCGCTGGTAGACGTCGTTGCCAGTCAGCTGGCTCAGCGACTCGACCGTCCTGACGTACACGGCCAGGGCGTCGGCCGGCCGGTCGGCGGCCAGGGCGTCGGCGAGCCGCAGCCACTGGGCGTCCGTCGTGGCCGGGGCTTCCTTGGCGGCGGCCCACGCGGCATCAAGATCGCCGTCGTCGAACAGGGCGTCGACCAGCACCGGTCCGCTCCAGGCCCAGGGGACCCGCACGCGGAGATGGCGCGCGTCCTCGCGCAGCAGGGCGAGCGCCTTGCCACGCTCGGTCGGCCACGTGCCGAGATCCGTGGCTGCCTGGCGCACTGCCTGGTAGTTGGCGAGGGTCCGTTCGGCTTGGAAGCGGTCGCGGCGCAGCCTGAGCACGTCATCGTGCTGGCCTGCGGCCGCGTACCGGCCGGCCAGGTAGTCGACGAGCCGCTGGTCTGGATGCGCCGCGTCGCGCAGGCCGCGCTCGGCCCAGCAGAGCGCCTCGTCGCCGCGGCCGGCCTCGTCGAGTTCGCGGGCGATGCGGAGGTGTTTCCAGCCACGGATGTCGAGGTCCGCGGCGTAGAGGGCGACGAGCGCGTCAACGTCTCCCTCGGCCCTGGCGACCGCCTCCATCAGGCGCTTCGCCCGCAAGTCCTGCGGGTCCTCCGCGTAGGCGGCGGCTATCCGCGCGCGCACCCTCGCGAGGCCCTGCTCCCCGAGCAACCCGGCGTAGTCGCCCAGGTGGGGCTCCAGCCCCGAGTTGTCATGGAGCAGCAGGCCGGCGAGGTAGTCGGCCAGCGAGACCGGGTCGGGCGGCGCGGCCTCGCAGGCGAGCAGGTGAACGCTCAGCAGCTCGTAACCTGCGTCGCCGACCACGCCCGAGGAGTCGTCGACGAACGGAAGCGCCTCGGCCAGCAGGCCGATCGCCTCACGCGCGATCCCGATCGCGTCCGCCGCTTCCCCGGCGTCGACCAGGTCGCCAATCGCGGCGGCGGCCTTGGACACGTCGCTGGCGTAGGAGTGAGCCTCGCTGTGGTCGACGTGGCCGCGGCGGGGCAGCATGATCAGCTCCCGGACGGCGCGCCGGATCGTCACCGCGTCGGCGTTTACCGACGCGGCACGCAGCTCGAAACGCCGGCGCAGTTCCCGGTCCTCGCTCAGCAGCGCTAGTACCTCGGCGAGCAGTTCCTCCTTGGACAGCGATTCCAGCCACGACTCGAGGGCCCGCCTCCCGGCCCGCGTGGCCTCGATGTGCAGCGGAAGCTCGTCGCCCAGCCTCAGCACGGACATCGCGACCGCGACACAGTGCTTGCAGAAGAAACCCTCCCGGCCGTAGGGGCAGGTGCAGTCGCCGATGAGCCCTTCATCGCCGAATGCCAGCGAAACCCGATACTCACCGTTGCCGAACACGCTGGCGGTGATTTCCGCGGCGCCGATCTCAAGGTCCTCGACCGCGCCGAGGTAGTCGAGCCCGCGCTCGAACGACCGGCCGTCGGCCGCTCGTTTGATATCGGCTTCGGTGAATGCCGGGCTCACCGTCATGCGCACCATTCAACACCATTTACCAGGTGCATTCGTCTACGCGAGCGCCCGCCCACGTTGACCGTGGCTACGACCGGCCGCTACTGTCGGCCTGCCGTGGGGACTTTGTTGACGAGCGGCCGATGACCACTGGGGACGCATGTCCGGGGATCCTCGACCTGCATGAGGCGCGCGACGGGCTCGTCGCCCGGATCCGGCTGCCCGGCGGCTACGCGGGTGCCGGCAGGCTCCGCTCGCTAGCTGCCATGGCTGACCGCTTCGGCGACGGGTGCGTCGACGTCACCGCGCGCGGCAACGTGCAGATCCGGGGAATACAGCCGGCCGCGGCCGGCGGTATGGCGCAGCGGGCAGCGTCGGCGGGGTTTATGCCGTCGCCCGCGCACGACCGGGCGCGCAACATCACCGCGAGCCCGCTGGCCGGCCTGGCCGGCCGCCCGGACCTGCGCGGCCTGGTGCGGGCGCTGGACCGGGCGATCCTGGCCGACCCTGGCCTTGCCGCGCTGCCCGGCCGGTTCGTGTTCAGCCTGGACGACGGAACCGGACGGGCCGGGCTCAGCGCCTGCGACGTGGGCCTGCGCTGGGGCGGCGGGCAGG
>JASHPR010000022.1 GCA_030038015.1 Streptosporangiaceae bacterium | reverse complement strand
TGAGGAATCCTGGCGGCCGGGGCGTCTGTGGCGAAGAACGCGGACAGCCGGGCAACCGGACCTCGTCACGGTCACGGTGAACGCCCCATGAGAATCGCTCTCGTCACGCCCCGGTACCTGCCGGAAATCGGGGGCGTGGAGATCCATGTCGGCCATCTCGCCCGTCGCCTCGCGGCTGCTGGCCATAGCGTGGACGTACTGACCCAGGCGACGCCCTCCGACGCGGGCCTCGATCGGGCCGACGGGGCGACGGTGCGACGGTTCCCGACCCGGCTGGGAGGCCGCACGTATCCATTTGCCCCTGGCTTGTGGTGCTATATCAGCCGGCACTCGCTGGACTATGACGTTGTCCACGTGCACAGCTACCACGCAACGCCTGCAATCCCGGCGGCGCTCGCGCCCGCCCGACGCCTCGTCTTCACCCCTCATTACCTTGGCGGGGGACGAACCGCGATCGCCCAGGCGATCCACCGGCCATACCGGTCGATCGGACGCGTGCTGTTCCACCGGGCCGACCACGTTGTTTGCACCACAGTTGCCGAGGCGCAGACGGTGGCCTCCGACTTCCCGAACGCCGCCCGTAAGACGATCGTCATCCCCAACGGCGTTGACGTCGAGCTGATCAACGGCGCAGTTCGCGAGCAGTCCCCGGGGCCGGTGGTGCTCTACGCGGGGCGGCTGGAAAGGTACAAGAACGTCCAGCTTGTCGTCGGCGCGCTTCCGTACCTCGGTGACGAGGCGCGGCTGGTGATCGTCGGCGGGGGCCCGTCGTCCAGCGACCTGGCTCTTCTCGCGGCCGACCTCGGCGTGGCCTCCCGGGTGGAGCTCGTCGGAGCCGTGTCCTGGCCCGCCGTCTACGGCTGGTTCCGCGCTGCGGACGTGTTCGTCACGATGTCGAGCCGGGAGTCGTTCGGGATGTCGCTCCTGGAAGCCCACGTCGCCGGTGCTCGGCTGGTGGCGGCCGACATCCCCGCCCACCGCGAAGTCGCTGCCATGGCCGGGGTTGACGTCGCGCTGGTTCCGCTCACCGCCGGGCCCGCCGAGGTGGCAGCCGCCATCAGGCTCGCGCTCGCGTTGCCCCCCCCGGCGGCCCACAGGGTTCCGTCGTGGGACGACCACGTCGATTCGCTCCTCCGGCTCTACGCGGGCCACAGCGTAGGGGTGCCTGACCCGCCGCTGCCCGCATCCGGAGCCGACTGCCGGTGAGGCCCGGGCCGTTGAGTGCCGGGCGTGCTTTATCACACGGAGGTGGTCTGATCCGGAGGAACTAACGTAAACGCAGAGTCCGTTTCTGATTTCCCGAAATTCGTGAGTAAGCTATGGTTACGAGGTCTAACGGAGGGGGTCAGCTTGGCATGCCCGAGGTCCTCCTCTGGTCGCGTGTTGCGGAACCAGCACCCGCGGAGTCAGTTTGACGGCGAGTTGGTACCACCGCCGATTGGATCCGGCGTCGCAGCGGGATCCAACGTCGCAGCCGCAGCCGGATCAACTGTCCCCCGCGCAGCCGCATCCACTCCCCGACCCGCAGCGAAATCGAAGACCGCAGCAATCAGCCCCGGGCGCGCGGCGATCGGTCCCGGTACTGCAGCAGCCCGACCGGACAGCGCAGCAACCGCGACCCCCGCTGGACCAGCAGCCGTACCCGCGGTCATATCAGTACCCGGATCACCCGTCGTACCCGCAGCCGTACCAGCTGCCGGGTCCGACGCCCTACCCACAGCCGGATCGGCCACCATACCCGCAGCAGCCGCCAGAGCCGCGCCATCGAGTGGGCGGCTACATCCTGGCCGCCGTGGCCTTTGCCGTCTGCGAGCTTGCTGGCATCGCGGCGATCGTCTACAGCTATCTCATCGCCCAGACCAGGCTTACCAGCATGTCCGAGTTCGCCTGGTTCTGGGCAGGGATGTTCCTGCTCGAGCTTCCGATAGCCGGACTGGTGGCGCGCAGGGCCACGCCGCGGGCCATGCGAACCGCGTTGCTGACTCTCTTTGGATTTGTCAGTTTTGCTCCTAAGCTCCTGCGTAATCCGATATCGCCGCTATATCATGATGAGTTCGCCCACTGGCGGGCGACCTACGACATCCTCAGCACCGGCAAGCTCTTCCAGCCTGACCCAATCATTCCGATCATCTCCCGGTATCCAGGCCTGCACGCTGCGACCGCTGCGCTGGTTCATGCCACCGGGCTAAGCATCTGGCAGGCGGCCGAGGTTCTGCTGCTGCTCTTCCACGTCTTGCTGGTGCTCGGGATAGCCGTATTGGCCCAGAGCCTGGGCCTGAGCAGCCGAGCCGCCTCCGTCATAGCCATTCTCTATTGCCTGAATTCATCGTTCCTGTACTTCGACACGCAATACGCGTACGAATCGATGGCCATCACGCTGATGGTGTGGGCCCTCGTCGCCTATGTCCGGGCAATCCGCTCTCAGCGGGGACGGGGAAGGGCCGCATGGGGGGCGCTGACCGTGGTGTTCTCGGCGGGCACGGTCGTCACTCACCCCCTGTCAACGTTCGTGCTGGTCCTGACCATGATGCTCATCTCGCTGGCCTTGAGCGTGCCCTGGCTGGCCAGGAACGAGGGCTGGGTCCGCACCGCCATGACCTCGTGGTGTCTGACGCTGGTCACGGTGCTGGCGGCGGGGGCCTGGCTCCGGTTCGTCGCCCCCGGCACCGTGTCCTACCTGTCCCCTTACCCGAAGCAGGCCGTGTCCGAGCTGATCAACGACCTTCGGGGCACCGGGTCGACTCGACAGCTTTTCGGGGCAACGATAACGCCCTGGTGGGAGCAGAAGTCCGCCTTCCTCGTGCCGGCGTTCGCCTTCGCCCTGGCCGTAGCAGGATTGCTGCTCATCCGTGCCCAGCTCAGGAACGGGGGTCTGCAGCGAGGCCCGCGCCGTGCGCTCCTGCTCGCGTTTGCGTCGCTAGGCCTCGTGTACTTCCCGTCGACCGTCTTCATTCTTTCCCCTACGGGAGCCGAGGGCGCCCGCCGGTCGTGGGCGTTCACCTTTATCGGATTGAGCATGCTCGTGGGCCCGGCCGTCGTCTGGATGCTCGACTGGGTAGGGCGCCAGACGCGTCAATGGCTTCGCGTCAGCATGCGCTCGGGGCTGGTCGCCGCCTTGGCTATCGCTCTGGTCGGTGGAACAGCGGCCGGGCTGGACCCTGCGTACCGGTTCCCGGGCCCGTTCCTGTACGGCTCTGACGCGCGCTCGATCACGCCCGAGTTGCTCGCGGCCAGCGAGTGGTTCTCGGCCCGCTTCGGCACCGGCAACAACGTCATCACCGATCGCAACACCGGACTGGTCTTCGGGTCATACGGCTTGGAGAGCACCGGCGTTCCGTCGCCAGGCTTCCCGTTCTATGACTTGTATCTCGCCAAACCGGGCGCTCCGATTAAGCCGCCATTCCTGCTCTTCGAGCTGAGCGCCGGCAGATACACGTACCTGATCGTCGACGAGCGCATGGCCGACGAGATTCCCGAGACCGGCGTGTACTTCGGGCCTACCGAGCCGAGCTTCATTACCAAGGCCGGCAAGTCAATCTTTCACGGGAAGCTCGGAAAGTTCAACACGTATACGTGGATGGTAAAGGTATTCCAGTCTGATAATTACAGCATCTACCGGCTCAATCTGCCTATTAGCAAGATCACATACCAGCACCAGCCGCCGAAGCTGCACGGCAAGCTGGGAAAGCTGTCGGTGACCCCGTGACGCGTACCCAGGAACCCATGCGCAAGGTCAAGTCTTTGTGGCTGGCGTCCTGGCCTTGGTGGCTGCTCGTCGTGTTTGCGAGCCTCGCGGCCGTGCGCTGGCTGCCCGGGGGCTATACCCGCGCCGCGGTGGCTGCCCCGATCCTGCTCATGGCCCCCGGCTCGCTCACGCTCGGCGCGGTCTTCAGCGCGGGTAGCCGCCCGCGCGGGGCCGCGTTCGTATGCTCCGCGGCGCTGCTGAGCGCGATCTGGACGGCCTTCGCCTCGCTGGTGCTGTACGCGCTCGGTGTGCGGATCACCGCCGACAGCACGTACGTGTGCCTGCTCGCAGTCTCGGCTGCGTTGGCGGCGGTCGCGCAGGCGCGGCTACTGTTCGGGCGGCCGGGGAGGGGCCGCCGGGCCGCTCCCAAGCCCGAGATCGTGGATCCAGACCTCTCTGAGGCCGAGACCCGCTCCGCCAAGACGCGCGAGGTGGCCAGGGGATCGGCATGCTACGGCGTCGCAGCGGTCGTAGCCGGTGCGGCCCTTCTCGCCGGCGGGCTGTACGCCTACGAGCGCCTTCCTCACCCAGCTCCCACCGGCTACACCTGGATGGCCTGGACGGGGCCACGCATCAGCGGCCCTGTCGCGATCGGCTCCAGTGGCTCCGATCTTCGCTTCCAGATCGTGCACCACCAGCCGGACACGACCATCTTCCGCCTGAGCGCCATGTGGCTGGGCTCGCCTCCGCGGACCCTGGCCAATCCCCTGACCGTGAGGATCGGTCCGGACAAGACGTTCCAGGGCATCCTGTTCGTGCCGCCGCTGCCCGACGGGTGCACGTATCGCATCGTAGTGGCCCTGACGACGGCGCCACAGATTGATCCGCTAATCAAGCAGGCGCAGAGTTGGTCGATCAATGCCGACGTCTATGAGCCCGGCAAGCCGTCGAAGACGTGCAAGTAATGGCCGAACTCTTGCTGCCCATCCGACGGGTTAACGGCTATCTTCGCCGCGCTACGTCAGACAGCCTGGTCCGCAACAGCCTGTACCTCATGGCATCCACTGTGGTGACGGCGGGTTTGGGCTACGTGTTCTGGGATGTCGCGGCGCATTCGTTCACCAGCCGGGACGTCGGCATCTCGGGCGCGGTGATCTCCCTCTGCTCGACAACGGCGCTGCTCACGTACGTGGGGCCCTTTGCGATGCTGATCGAACGGCTTCCCGCGAGCGAAGGCTCCTCGGCGTGGACCGCTGTCCTGGTCCGCGCGTGCATAGCCACGGCCCTGGTAACCGCCCTGGTGACCGCTCTGGCCGTGCCGCTGCTGAGGACTTCCGCGGACTACCGCGCGTTCTTCAACGCGGCGCCGCCGGTAATCATCGCAATAGTCGGGGCCGCGGCGTGGACGCTGGTCAACCTTCTTGGCGGCGCGTTTATTGCAGCTCGCCGTGCGGGCCGACTGTTGCTGATCCAGACATTCGTCAGCGGGATTAAGGTCATCCTCGTTTTCCCGCTCGCGGCCGCCGGGGGTGCGGGCCTGATCAAGGCATGGGTTGCCAGCTCCCTGCTCGGCGTCGGCGTCGGAGCCGCGTGGCTCGTCCCCGGGATGCGGCTGGGCCGTCAGCCTAACCATCGTCCGCGCCGACGCACGGACGCCACGACCGGCCACCGGCAGGTCTCGGAGCAGCCGCCTCGTCATCGGCGATCTGCTAAGCGCTACTCGGCCTTTCTGAGGCGCCTGCTTGGTCAGCACCTGACAAGTGTCGGGGGGGCCGTGACCCCTCTGATCCTGCCTGTCCTCGTCGTCCTTCGGCTGGGGGCCACGCAGAACGCGTACTTCTACATCACAGAGATGCTGGGTGCGGCCTTTTTCATGGTCAGCCCCTCAGTCGCGGCCGCTGTCTTCGCCGAGGGTGTGCGGGCACATTCCGATCTGCGCAGCGTGGTGGCCAAGGCTCTGCGTGTAATCATGATTATGCTGGCCCCGCCGATGGCCGTCATGATCGTCGGCGGAAGGCTCGTCCTCGGATTGTTTGGGGCACCGTACGCCGCAGCGGGCTACGGGCTGCTGATCTTGCTGGCGATAGCAGCCCTGCCGGACGCGGTGTCCAACGTGGCGGTGGCCGTCTTCCGTGTTACCCACAAGCTGGAGTACTCCGCGGCGCTCAACCTCGGCATCCTTGTCGTGACCGTGGCAGGCGCGTGGGTTCTGATGCCACGGTTCGGGCTCGAGGGTGTGGGCATATCCTGGCTGGCAGCACAGACCCTTGGCGCGATCGCCAGCCTGCCCGCCTACAGGCTAGTCCGCAGGCCAGTGACCTCCGGTCCCCTGTCCGCCGATCGCGGTGGCGAACTGGACCAGACCAGGCCAGACCGGGGGATCGAGCAGCTGATCGACCTGGCCAAGATGCAGTCCCTGGACCGCCTCAGCCGTCGCCTCCCTTAAACGAGCGGCACTCGCTCAGTGCGACTTGGTCCTTGTCGTCGCCCGGATGAGCAGGCCCGTCGTTCCGCCTTTTTCCGCCTGCTCCACGAACTGGGGCACGGCACCCAGCCCGCTCGCCGTGTCGGGGAAGGCGGAGTTCAGATGGACGTCGTCGCACACGATGACGCCGCCCGAAACCATCGCTAGCCAGGCACTGCGAATCTCCCATGCCATGTTGGCGTAACTGTGGTCGGAGTCGTGCACGAACATGAGCCGACCCTTGACGCCGTCGAGCAGCTTAGGCAGCAGGCGGCGCGAGGCGCCCCAGTGGTAGACCCACCGGTGGCGTAGGTCGCTTGGAACGGCAGCGCCCACGTGACCAGCCGCAATCATGTCCGTGGGTGGCAGATCGATGCTGTGCAGCACGCCGTGCCGGTTGTCCTCCAGCGCGGCCAGCAGGTGAGCGGAGGTGACGCCGGTCGCGACCCCGGTCTCCACGATTGTGTCGGGCCGCATCGCCCGCGCAACCTCGTAGACAAGCCGACCAAGCTTTGTGTCGCCGGCCATGGTCACCCCGCCTCCGACGCGCGCCTGGGGGTCAAACGACCACTCACGCACGCGTGTCCAGGAGGGGCCCACCTCCCAGGCGCCGTATTCCGCCTCCACAAGCGCAATGCATTCATCCACGGTGAGGACGTTGGGATGGTCCTGCCGCGACGTCACCTGCGGATGTCGCCACCCTTCAACGGCCCAGCGCGTGTAGTCACCGAGGAGGCGAGGATCTCGCATGGCGAGCCAGGCAGCGAGTCTCGCCTGTCGCAGCACCTTCCGAACCCTCCTCTCGGCCGTAAATTTTAGGCAAAGGAATCTTATGGCGCTCCCAAGCCGGCCGCGCGCGCCTGCCGCCGAACCCCAGGCTGCCGACGCCGGCGGATGTCACCGTGGCGTCGTGCTCTGAGATGATCTTGGCGTGAGTCGCGGTGATCTGACAGATAAGCAGTAAGCTGCGCTGGCGCCGGTGCTGCCGCCGCGTCCGGTGCTGGGACGCCCGCTGGTATGGCCCCGGCGGCAGCTGATCGACGGGATCCGGTGGCGGGTGCGCACGGGCGCCCCGTGGCGGGATG
>JASHPR010000296.1 GCA_030038015.1 Streptosporangiaceae bacterium | reverse complement strand
CCACGGGCCGCCGCCCGGTGCTTCCTCCCTGGTCACCGCGGCGGCCACCCCGTACCAGGCGCGCGCGTTGACCAGCCCGGCCAGCCCGGCGACGGCGACCGCCGCCGCGGTGGGCAGGCTGACCATCACGGCGGCAGCGGCCGAAAGCACCACAAAGGAGGCCAGCAGCCAGCCCACGACACGGGCCGGCGGCAGGGTCCGCCACCAGGAGCCGAGCAGGCCGCCGTGCGCCAGCGGGATCATGATCAGCAGCATGGCGGGCAGCGCCGCCAGGTACGGCCAGGAGAACGGGAGCAGCGACACCCCGAACAGCAGCGTGACCACCGGCGACAGCAGCACTCCCGCCACCACGGTGAAGACGGCGCAGCGCACGAACGTGGGGCCCCAGCGGGGCGAGGACAGGTGGCGCGGCCAGGCGAGCCGGATCGCCAGGGTGCTGATCGCCGCCCGGCCCGCCACCAGGCAGGCGTAGCTCAGCGCGAACCCTTCCCACGACCTGTTGTAACCGAAGAGCCAGCGCAGGTCGTAGAAGACGGCGAGCGGCGGGAGCGCGGTGATCTGCGCGGCGAGCGGCCGCGCGGCCGGGGCGTCCACGGTGAGCAGGCACGCCATTATAAGGGCGCCGCCGACGGTCAGCGCGATGAGCCCTCGATGCCGCAGAAAGCCCTCCGCTGGCATGGCACGCCCCGCAGGAATGGCGCGCTCCCGCTGCGTTTCCACCTTCCGTGGCAACCGAGCGGCGGCCCCGGGCATTCCGCGCCCGAGAATCCGGCGGGGCTGGGTGTATCACGCAAAATCTGGAATGGCGGGATCACTCGGGCCGAGCACCGCTGCCACGAGTTGAGATGCTTTGGACGGGTCGAACGGCTCGCCGGACATCAGGCGCCCGTAGAAGACGGCTCCGAGTATTGCCTGCGCCGCGAGGTCGGGATCGCAGCTGGCCCTGAACTCTCCGCCCCGGATGCCCTCGGCGATGAGGTCGGTGAGGCTCTGCCGCCTCTTCGCGGAGTAGCGATGGTGGAATTCCCGGAGCCGGGAATCGTGACGTGCACCTTCGATCAGCGCTGGGATGCAGCGGCAGAACATCGAGTCGACGGCGACCTCGGCGACGTGATGGACAAGCATCGTGATGCGCTGCGCCGCAGTACCCGTCGCCACGTCGGGCACCGGCCCAGGCCAGCGCGGGTCGCTGCCTGCTCAGCACCCTCGTTCCCGGCCCCGGCAGCCGATGCGAGCCGCCCTTAGCTGGCCGGCATCGATCGCGGCCTGCTCCGCGCCGGCCACGTTCAACGTCCCTGGCAGGCCGGCCACGTGGTGCAGCGACGTACAAGCCACGAGGCCGCAGCCGATCTCCGGCACGCTGGGCGCTACCCTCGATCACCGGGAGGACGGTATGGCACGGCTGGGCGGCATGTACGGACCGGACGCCACGTTCCTTGGCGTGCCGAGGGCGGACCTCGCGGACACCGCCGGCTGGGCCGGCACCGACATCATGATCATCGGCGCGCCGTTCGACGGGGGGACGTCGCACCGGCCGGGGGCCAGGTTCGGCCCGCAGGCGATCCGGTTCACCGATTACCTGCCGCACGACGGCTCCCGCCCGCACCTTGCGCTCCGCGTCGACCCGCTGGCCGAACTGCGGGTGGCCGACGCGGGTGACGTGGAGATGCCGTCGGGTGAGACCGAGCTGTCGCTGCGCAGGCTCGAGGACGCCGTGCACCAGGCCTGCGCCGGCGGCGCCATCCCGGTGATCCTCGGCGGCGACCACACGATCGCGCTGCCGGACGCGACCGGGGTCGCCCGCCACGTCGGCTGGGGCCGCGTCTCCATGATCCACTTCGACGCGCACGCCGACACCGGCGACACCC
This sequence comes from Streptosporangiaceae bacterium, assembly GCA_030038015.1. Classification (GTDB taxonomy): domain Bacteria; phylum Actinomycetota; class Actinomycetes; order Streptosporangiales; family Streptosporangiaceae; genus JASHPR01. Next base: position 1,624 of record JASHPR010000296.1, on the reverse strand, counting down.
AGTTCGGCTCGCTGTACGGCCACGGCACGCCGATGCGGCGGCTCATCGAGTCGGGCGCGGTGCGCGGCGACAGGTTCCTTCAGGTCGGGCTCCGCGGCTACTGGCCGGAGCCGGAGACGCTCGACTGGATGGCCGGGCAGCGGATGCGCAGCTTCGAGATGGCCGAGGTCGTCTCCCGCGGCCTGGATGAGTGCCTGACCGAGGCGATGCGCATCGCCACCGACGGCTGCGACGGCGTGTTCCTGTCGGTGGACGTCGACGTCGTCGATCCCGGCATGGCGCCGGGCACGGGCACCCCCGAGCCGGGCGGCCTGAGCAGCCGTCAGCTGCTCGACGCGGTGCGCAGGATCGCCATGGAGGTGCCGCTGGCCGGCATCGACGTGGTCGAGGTGGCGCCGCCGTATGACCACGCGGAGATCACGGCGTTCCTGGCCAACCGGGTCGTGCTCGAGGCCATGTCCGGCATCGCCTGGCGCCGCAAGCACGCCGCCTCCCTGGCCGCCGGGCATGCCCCGGACACCCCGCTGCTCTCCGGCCGGGAGCCAGGGGACGGCCCGTCCGGCGCCGCGATCAGCTGACCAGCGCGGCGGTATCCAGGACGATCTTGAACGGCTCGGCCACACGACCTCGGCCGCCAGCAGCACACCGTGCGCGCAGAGCTCGTGATCGTCGTACTGTGCACCGCGGTCATCTGCAGCAGATCCCAGCCATTCTCGCCTGGCAAGATCGAACAACGCGCTGACCAGCCACCAGACGGCCTTGTTATGCCCGACGGACGGCGGCGGGCTCGTCACGAGCCGCCTGTCGAGCAGCTCAACCCGGATCCCCTCGATGGGGTCCATGGTCTCGTAGAGGTCCTCGGGCAGCACGGGTCCGCAGCGGAAGAGCGGCAATCGCCTCATCATCCCCTCGGTTTCCGCACGTCCGCAACGAGCCAGCGCCACGAGGATGGCGGTGGCCGCCGGCAGTTCCCGTCCTCGCCTGAGGCCGGATCGTCGACCGCTGCCTGGTCAAATAAATGTGAGCGGGCACAGCGGGGCGAATAATCGAGAAGATCTATACTCGGCGCATGCTGGACGTGACCAGGCTGCGCGTGCTGGTCGCCGTGGCCAGGCACGGCTCGGTGACCGCGGCGGCGCGCGCGCTCAACTACGCCCAGCCCTCGATCAGCCATCACATCGCCCGGCTGGAAGCCGAGACCGGGGCCAGGCTGCTGCAGCGGGCGGGCCGGGGCGTGCGGCTCACCGAGGCGGGCCGGCTGCTCGCCGAGCGGGCCGAGGAGATCATCGGCCGGCTGGACGCGGCCGAGAGCGAGCTGGCGGCGCACGTGGGGCTGCGCCAGGGGCGGGTGCGCCTGGCGTCGTTCCCCTCCGCGCTCGGCACCATCGTGCCTGTCGCCGCGGCCAGGCTGGAGGCCGAGAGCCCGGGCATGGACCTGATGCTCGCCGAGGCCGAGCCGGCCGAGGCGCTGCGCATGCTGCGGGCCGGCTACGTGGACGTGGCGCTGGTGTTCCGGCACTACCAGCAGGACGCCGACCCGGCGCCGCCGGGCGCCGAGGAGGAAGGCGCCCGGGGCAGGCTGCTGCTCGACGAGCCGGTGCACCTGGTGACCCCCGCCGGGCAC
>JASHPR010000021.1 GCA_030038015.1 Streptosporangiaceae bacterium | reverse complement strand
GCTGGCTCGGCGAGGCCGGGGCGGTGCCGGTGCCCGAGGTGGTCGGGTGGGACGACCGCGCGCTGGTCATCGCGTGGCTGCCAGCGGAGCCGCCGGGCAGGCAGGCCGCGGAGGGGTTCGGGCGCGACCTCGCCCGCATGCACGCCGCGGGCGCGGGGGCGTACGGCGCGCCGTGGCCGGGGTCCATCGCCGGCCTGCCGCTCGGCAACGATCCCGGGCGGTCGTGGCCCGAGTGGTACGCCGCGCAGCGGCTGCTGCCGTTCGCCCGCCGCGCCCGTGACAACGGCTCGCTGACCCCGGCCGACGTCCGCCTGGTCGAGTCCGTCGCGACCCGGATTGCAGACCTGGCCGGGCCCGCCGAGCCGCCGAGCCGGATCCACGGCGACTGCTGGTCGGGGAACGTCCTGTGGTCCGGCGGCAGGGGATGGCTGATCGACCCGGCCGCCCACGGCGGGCACCGGGAGACCGACCTGGCGATGCTGGCCCTGTTCGGCGCGCCGTTCCTGGACCGGGTCATCGCCTGCTACCGGGAGGTCGCGCCGCTGGCGGCCGGGTGGCGGGACCGGGTGCCGCTGCACCAGCTGCACCCGCTGCTGGTGCACGTGTGCCTGTTCGGCGCGGCCTACCGGGCGGCGGCGCTCGACGCCGCCAGGGCCGCGCTGGCCCGGGCATCCTGACCACCGTCATCCCCGGGACACCGGGCCCGGGGCCCGCGGCAGGCCGCCACCGCGTTTTGTCGATAATTCCTATAGATGTGATAGCCTGAAGCCCGGCGAGCGAACCGCGGCAGGGGGCAGGCCATGACCGGCGCGAACCTGATCCAGATGAGTTCGGGCAGCCAGACGGCGCCCCCCGCAGACCTGGCGCAGGAACGCCGGACGGCCGCGCAATCCGGGCTCGTCGTGCACCAGGCGGAGTCGCTGAACTGCGAGACGCCCCCCTCGCTGCTCGGCGAGGAGGTGACGGCGACCGCCCAGTTCTACCGGCGCAGCCACTTCCCGATCCCGGTGATCGACGCCGCGTCGTGGCGGCTCGGCATCGGCGGCATGGTCCGGCGGCCGCTCAGCCTCAGCCTGCACGAGCTGACCCAGATGCCGGCCGAGACCGCAGCGATCACGCTCGAGTGCGCCGGCAACGGCCGGGCGCTCTTCGAGCCGCCAGCCTCCGGGGTGCAGTGGGGCTTCGGCGCCGTGGGCACCGCGGAGTGGACCGGCCCGCTGCTGGCCGAGATCCTGGCCCGGGCGGGCATCCAGCCCGGCGCCCGCGAGGTGGTCTTCCGGGGCGCCGACCAGGGCACGGTCGACGCGCCCGGCGGCTTGACCGGCCAGGCCAGGTTCGAGCGCAGCATGCCGGTCCACGACGCCCTGGAGTCGGGTGCGCTGCTCGCCTACGCGATGAACGGCCATCCGCTGCCCGCCCGGCACGGCTACCCGCTCCGGCTGGTCGTGCCCGGCTGGTACGCCGTCGCCTCGGTCAAGTGGCTCACCGGCATCAGGGTGGCCGCCGGCCCGTTCCGGGGATTCTTCCAGGACACCCACTACGTCTACGACTGGGGCCGCGGCGGGGACGGCCGGGACCCCGTCCGGCTGCAGCAGGTCCGTGCGCTGATCACCCGGCCTGCCCCCGGCCAGGACCTGGCCTGCGGCAGCGTGACCGTCCGCGGGGTCGCCTGGTCGGGCGCGGCGCCGGTCTCCCGGGTCGAGGTGAGCGTGGCGGGCGGCCCGTGGCAGAGGGCGCGGCTGGCCGGGGTGCCGCCCGCGCACGGCTGGCAGCGGTGGGAGTTCCTGGCCAGTGGCCTCGGGCCGGGCCAGGTGCGGATCCGGGCCCGGGCGTCGGACCTGGCAGGCCGGGTCCAGCCGGAACTGCCGGAGTGGAACCGGCTGGGTTACGGCGCCAACTTCATCCACGAGATCGTGGTCGTGGTGCGCTGAGCCCTGCGCCGGAGCCGGGGGCTAACCGGCGATGCGAGTCGAGGATGTCGGGGATGCCGGAGATGCCGGGGTCCGTGCTGTCCTCCAGGCCGGGGGTGTGCCGGGCCTCGGGAGCCAGCGGGATCGCGATGCGGAAGATGGCGCCGCCGCCGGGCGGCGACTCGACCCACACGGCGCCGCCGTGCGCGGCCACCAGGGCGGCCACGATCGAGAGGCCGAGCCCGGCGCCCCCCGACTGCCTGGTCCTCGCCTGGTCCACGCGGTAGAACCGCTCGAAGACGCGCTCCGCCTGGGACTGGGTGAGCCCCGGGCCCCGGTCGGCGATCTCGAAGACCACCGCGGGGAACGGCTGGGCGCTGGGGCCGGCCGTGACGGCGACGGCGGTCCTGCCCGCGCCCTGGGCTGCGCCCCGGCGGGCGCTCGCCTGGGCCGCGCGCCACTCGTCGACGCTGCCCAGCCTGACCCGGACCTCGATCGGCGTTCCCTCGGGCGTGTGGTTGAGCGCGTTGCTCAACAGGTTGCCGATCACCTGGCGGAGCCTGGCCTCGTCGCCGACGACGAGAAGCGCCGCGCCCGATCCCACGGTGAGGTTGATGCTCCGGCCGGGGGCCACGACCCGCGCGTCGTGCACGGCGTCGGCGGCGAGCGTGATCATGTCGACCGTGTGCTGCTCGAGCGGCCGCTGCTGGTCCAGCCTGGCCAGCAGCAGCATGTCGTCGACCAGGATGCCCATCCGGGAGGCCTCCTGCTCGACCCGCTGCATGATCCGGTCCAGGTCGGCCCGGGTGAGCGGCCCGCTCCGGTCCTCGGGCCCGGCGCCCGGGCCGTGCTGCGGGGACACGGCCGCCTCCGCCGTCCCCGCCGCGGCCCCGTTGGCCAGCGCCGGGCGGCCTCCCTCGGCCGGGATCTCCGCGGCCCCGCCGCGCTGCCGGTAGTACTCGGCGAAGCCGCGGATCGCGGTCAGCGGGGTCCGCAGCTCGTGGCTGGCGTCCGCGAGGAACTGGCGCATCCGCTGCTCCGACTGGCGGGCGGCTTCCTCGGACCGGGTGCGGTCGCCGAACGCGGTCTCGATCTGGCTGAGCATGACGTTCAGCGACTGGCCGAGCCGCCCCACCTCGGTCTGCGGGTCACGGTCGGGGACCCGCCGGGACAGGTCGCCGGCGGCGATCGCGGCGGCGGTGTGCTCGATGTCGGTGAGCGGCCGCAGGCTGGCCCGCACGACGGCGACCCCGATGATCGCCAGGATGATGATGACGACCGCGCTCACCAGCAGGTCGATGTCGGTCAGGATCCCGATGTCGTGGGTGATGTTGCCCTGGTCGTAGCCGACGATCAGGATCGCGGACGCCGATGTTGGGGAGCTGAACGGGCTGGCGGCCTGGACCTGGACCGGGATCTGCTGGGTGATCACCAGCCAGTAAGTGCCGGACTGGCCCTCGACGGTGACCACCTTGCCCGCGTTGCTGTTCAGCCAGGACTGGCTGGTCGGGACCTGCGGCGGCGGTGTCGTGGTGGTCTCGATCGGCTGGCCGTTGACGTTGCTGAGCACCTGCCTTTGCGAGTTCACCAGCCAGATCTGCTCAAGGCCGTTGCCGAACAGCCCGAACCTGTCGAGGTGGCCGTTCAGCGCTGCCGGGTAGACCGTGGCGTAGTAGTTGGTCAGCTCCGTTTTCGCCTGGCGCTGCAGGTAGCCGCCGAACACGGCCCGGCTGGTGAGGCTGATGAGCGCGAGGGCGATGACCACGAGCGCCAGCACGGCAGTGATCATCTTGACGCGCAGCGGCGTACGGTCTGGCAGCCCGCGCAGCTTGTCCCAGGCCCGGCGGATCCGCCCCCCTGACATGGACATCCGCCCCTACGTCGACGGGAGCCGGAGCACGTAGCCCACGCCGCGCAGCGTGTGCAGCAGGTGCGGCTCGGTCGTGTCGATCTTCCGCCGCAGCACCGAGACGTACGACTCCACGATGCCGGTATCCCCGCGGAAGTCGTAGTCCCAGACGTGGTCGAGTATCTGCATCTTGGACAGCACCCGGTTGGCGTTCCCCATGAAGTACCTGAGCAGCTTGAACTCCGTCGGTGACAGCTGGATCTGCCTGCCGCCCCGCCACACCTCGTGGCTGTCCTCGTCAAGCTCCAGGTCGGCGAACTTGAGCCGCGGCGGCGGCTCGGTGCCGTCGCCCCGGGTGCGGCGCAGGACGGCGCGGATCCGGGCTATCACCTCTTCCAGGCTAAACGGCTTGGTCACGTAGTCGTCGCCGCCCAGGGTGAGCCCGCGGATCTTGTCCTCGGTCGAGTCCCGCGCGGTCAGGAACACAACCGGAATCCGGGCGCCGCCGCCCCGCAGCCGCCGGATGACGTCGAAGCCGTCCATGTCCGGCAGCATCACGTCGAGCACGATCAGGTCCGGCCGGTGCCGCTGCGCCGCCTGCACCGCCTCGGTGCCGCCCGCGGCGGTGATCACCTCGAATCCGGCGTACCGCAGGCTGGCCGACAGCAGCTCGAGGATGTTGGGCTCGTCTTCGACCACCAGCAGCCGGGCGTCCGGTTGCCGGCGGCCATCCATCGTCGGTGTGGTCATCCAGCTATTGTGTGGCTTCCGCCTGAACGTTACCTGAAGGCGGCCTGAGGCAGCGCTTTACGCGATCGCCGGCCGCGGTTTAAGGTTACCCTCCAGTAGCATCATCTTCTGCGGCGGCGCCGGGCGCCCAGCGGGAGATCGCGGCGTGCCGCGAGCCCACGCCCAGCTTGGCGTAGATCCGGTTCACGTGGTTCTTGACTGTTTTCTCCGCCAGGAAGAGCTGCTCGGCTATCTGCCCGTTCGAGTGGCCAGCCGCGATGAGCGCCATGATCTGGGCCTCGCGCGAGGAAAGCCCCGCGCCGCGCGCAGACCGGGGAGTGCCGCCGGTCCCCATGAAACCTCCGGCCGCCGTGGCCAACGGGCACGAATTCCAGCACGCATGTTACCGAGCACCACGGCACCGCCCGCAAGAGCTAAAGTTCCGGCAAATTCACGCTCCCGCCCGGCCCGGGGCGCCGCCGTCCCACCAGATCGTGACCACGTCGCGGCCGGACGAGCCCAGGTCGGCCGGGCGCGAAGGGTCCACCCCGGACGCGACGAGCGCCGCGGCCACCTCGGCCGCCCGCCCCGGCGGCAGGCACAGCCGCCGCCGGGTGACGTCGACAAGCTCGTCAAAGCTCGCGTAGTCGGGGCCGCCGGGGCGGCGCCAGGCCTCGTGGCCGGGCCGCAGCCCCATCGCCGTCAGGATGGCGATCAGGCCGGCGGCCGTGGGGGACTCGGGCCGCCGCAGCCCGTGGAACGCCAGCCAGAGCGGGTTCAGCGCGGCCAGCGGGTGCACCGCGGTCACCTCGACGACGACCGCGCGCCGCGCTGCCGCGGTGAGCGCCGTGACGAACGGCTCGAGGTCCGGGACGTTGTAGAGCACGTGGTGGCAGGTCACGACGTCGGCCGGGCCCGCCTCCGCCGCCGCTTCCGGCCACGGCCCGAGCACCGTGCGCAGGTGGACCGCGGCGCTCGCTACCCGTTCAGAAAGCCTCTCGAGCATCCCGGGGTCGGTGTCAACGGCCGTCAGGGTCGTGGTCCTGGGCAGCAGCGGCAGGCAGGCGGCGCCCGCGCCCGACCCGACGTCCAGAACGCTGCCCGGCGGATCCAGGGCGGCCCAGGCCCGCTGGTACGACGGGCCGGCCGGCGCGGCGCGGACCCGGTCGGCGCGGCGGGCGAACACCTGCCGGGGCAGCACCCACGGGGAGTCGGCGACGGCCGCCGTGATGTGCCCGGGTATCGCCCATGCGGCCAGGTCGGCGCGCCACCGGTCCAGCAGGCCGGGCAGCTCAGTCACCGGGCCGGTGCCTCAGCGTCATAAACCTGAACGGTACGTCGTGGCGCCGCCCGCCGCGCGCCGCGGGCCCAAGCCGGGAAAATAGAACAGGTTCTTGCCGCGGGCACGCCGCCAGGGAAAGCTGGTGCCATGGACCTTGCCGCGATCGAGGAAATCCGCCAGGTGAAGCATTGCTACCTGCGGTGCGTCGACCTCAAGCTCTGGGACGAGCTGGCGGGCACGTTCACGCCGGACGCGACCGCCGACTACGGCACGCCAGCGCTGGGCAAGCCGCTGCGGCTGGCCGGCCGGGAGCAGATCGTCGCGTTCCTCCGCGACAAGCTCGGGCCGGACATCATCACCGTGCACTTCGCCAGCCAGCCGGAGATCATCGTGGACGGCGGCACGGCGACCGGGACCTGGGCCTTCCAGGACACGGTGATCGCCACCACGTACCGGGTGGTGATCACCGGCGCGGCCTTCTACGAGGACCGTTACGCGCGCGGCGACGACGGCAGGTGGCGGATCGCGCACACCGGGTACGTCCGGACCTATGAGGCCACGATGTCCCTCGATGACCTGCCGAGCTTCCGGATCACCGCGAACCGCTGGGCCGCGCCGGCCGCGGCGAGCCCGGGCGCCCCGTAACCTTAGCTAGAACACGTTCTAGTTCCGGAGGCCGGCCGTGCTCACCCCGCTCACCCAGTCGTTCGCCGATGCGGTGCTGGAGGCCGAGAAGATCATCACCGGGGCCCCGCACGTGCAGACCGGGCAGGACCTGGCCGAGGGGTACGACTACCTCGCCGGGTCGATCCGCTCGGCGCTCCAGCTTGCCTGGGCCTACCAGCGGGACTTCCCCTGCTTCGCCCAGTCCGCCGGCCCGTGCACCAAGGTCGGCCTGGACAACCCCGACACCCTGTACTTCCACGCCTGCCTGCGCGACGACGCCGAGTACGTGGTCACCGGCAGGCGCGGCACCACCGTGGACCTGAGCTTCCAGGTGCTGGCCGGCGACTACACCCCGGTCGAGGTGCCGGACAGCCTGTCCGCGTTCGACGACCGGCAGATCGAGATCGCCGGCGACGGCACCTTCGAGCTGAGGTTCGGGCCGGCCGGCG
>JASHPR010000295.1 GCA_030038015.1 Streptosporangiaceae bacterium | reverse complement strand
AAGCCCAGGCGGCGGCCGCACGGCCCGGACGGGCGGCCGCGGCGCGAAGCGCGATGGCGGCACCGCCGCCGTGGACGGGCCTGGCAGGGCCGAGCTGTCGGTGCTCGACGCCATGGGCGGCTCCGGCGGCACCTGGGAGGTGTTCGGCCGCAGGCTCAAGGTCACCAACCTGGACAAGGTGCTGTTCACCGGCCGCGACGGCGAGCCCCCGGTGACCAAGCGCGAGTTCATCCGGTACGCCGCCAGGATCGCCCCCGTGGTGCTGCCGTACCTGGCCGGCCGCCCGCTCAACATGCACCGCTTCCCCGGCGGGGCGGGAACCAAGGGGTTCTGGCACAAGCAGCTTCCCGAGCACGCGCCGGACTGGCTGCCGCGCTGGGACAACCCGGACGCCGGCCGCGGCGAGTCCACCACGTACCTGGTCGTGAACGAGCCCGCCGCGCTGGTGTGGGCGGCGAACTTCGGCGCCCTCGAGTGGCACGCCTGGACTTCCCGCGCTGACCGCCCCGACCTGCCCACCTACGCGCTCATCGACATCGACGCCGGATCGGACACGTCCTGGGAGGATGTGCTGGTGCTCGCCAGGCTGCACCGGACGGCGCTCGACCACCTGGGCGTGCGGGCCCAGCCCAAGGTGACCGGCCACACCGGCGTGCAGATCTGGATCCCGATCGAGCGCGGCCCCAGTTTCGAGGACACCCGCAGGTGGGTGGAGCAGCTGTCCAAGGCCGTCGGCGCGGTCGTGCCCGACCTGGTCAGCTGGGAGTGGGACGTGCACAAGCGGCGCGGCCTGGCCAGGCTGGACTACACGCAGAACGTCAAGAACAAGACGCTGATCGCGCCGTACAGCCCCCGCCCCGCCGCGGGCGCGCCGGTGTCGGCGCCCATCGACTGGGACGAGCTCGACGATCCCTCGCTGCGGCCCGACGGCGTCACGATCCGCACGGTGTTCGACCGCCTGGCCGAGCGCGGCGACCCGTTCCGCACCGTGCTGGACCCCGGCCAGACCCTGCCGCCCGTCCGCTAGAGCGCCGGGGCCGGGCGGGCGACTCGGCCAGGGCGCCGGGGCCGGGCGGGCGACCCGTTGTTCATGATCGTGGTTGATTGGTGACCGTACTCGTCGTCAATCAACCACGATCATGGTCTGGGTCGCCGAATATCTCGGCAAATATTTGTCATGCTCGCCTGGTATCGCTCCCGCGCGCTCGTCGGGCGCCGTACCGGGCTGGGGTTGACTGCCGGACTGCCAGGGCATACGCGAAAATAGCCGTGGCGGCGGGCAGGAGGAGTCCAGGTGGATGAGCGTGCAGGACAGCCAGCGACGGAGGCCGACCTCGTTGACGTCCCGGCGCTGGTCACCGCCTATTACGCGGAGCACCCCGATCCGGCCGAACCAGGGCAGCGGGTTACGTTCGGCACGTCGGGCCACCGTGGCTCCGCCCTGAAGCGGTCGTTCAACGACGACCACATCGCCGCGGCGACGCAGGCGATCTGCGACTACCGGGCGCGCGCCGGGATCACCGGCCCGCTGTACATCGGCCGGGATACGCACGCGCTGTCCGAGCCGGCCCTTGTCACCGCGCTCGAGGTGCTGGCCGCTAACGAGGTCGGGGTGCTGGCCGACAGCAGGAACGGCTACACGCCCACCCCCGCCGTGTCCCGGGCGATCCTGGTGCACAACGACGGCAGGCCGGGCGGGCTCGCCGACGGGATCGTGGTCACCCCGTCGCACAACCCGCCAGAGGACGGCGGCTTCAAGTACAACCCGCCCGACGGCGGCCCTGCGGGGACGCAGATCACCTCGGTGATCCAGGACCGGGCCAACGAGCTGCTGGCAGGGGGGCTGCGCGAGGTCCGCAGGATCAGCTACGACCGGGCCAGGGCCGCCGTCGGCACCCACGACTTCCTGGGCGAGTACGTGTCCGGCCTGCCGGCCGCCGTGGACCTGGACGCGGTGCGGTTCGCCGGGGTGCGGATCGGCGCGGACCCGCTCGGCGGGGCGAGCGTGGCCTACTGGGGGGAGATCGCCGACCGGTTCGGGCTCGACCTGACCGTCGTGAACCCGGTGGTCGACCCCACGTTCCGGTTCATGACCCTGGACTGGGACGGCCGGATCCGGATGGACTGCTCGTCGCCGTACGCCATGGCCTCGCTGATCGAGCGGCGCGGCGACTTCAGGATCGCGACGGGCAACGACACCGACGCCGACCGGCACGGCATCGTGACCCCCGAGGCCGGGCTGCTGAACCCCAACCACTACCTGGCCGCGGCCATCGACTATCTCTACCGCCATCGCGAGAACTGGCCCGAGGGCGCCGCCGTGGGCAAGACGATGGTCAGCTCCTCCATCATCGACCGGGTCGCCGAGGTGGCGGGCCGCCGCCTGATGGAGGTGCCGGTCGGGTTCAAGTGGTTCGTGCCCGGGCTGCTCGACGGCACGGTCGCCTTCGGCGGCGAGGAGAGCGCCGGGGCGTCGTTCCTGCGCAGGGACGGGCGGGTGTGGACGACCGACAAGGACGGGATCCTCCTGGCGCTGCTCGCCAGCGAGATCACCGCGATCACCGGCAGCACGCCGGCCGAGCGCTACCGCCAGCTCACCCGGTCGCTCGGCGATCCGGTGTACGAGCGGATCGACGCCCCGGCGACCCGCGGGCAGAAGGCCGCCCTGGCCAGGCTGAGCCCGGACCAGGTGGACGTCACCGAGCTCGCCGGGGAGAAGGTGCTGAGCCGGCTCACGACCGCCCCGGGCAACGGCGAGCCGCTCGGCGGCCTGAAGGTCATCACCGAGTCCGGCTGGTTCGCCGCCCGTCCGTCGGGGACCGAGGACGTGTATAAGCTCTACGCCGAGTCGTTCCAGGGAGCCGATCACCTTGCCCGCATCCAGGCCGAAGCGCAGCAGATCATCGGGTCTGTGCTGCGCGGGGCCGGGTAGGGCCCGGGCGGCGTCCG
>JASHPR010000294.1 GCA_030038015.1 Streptosporangiaceae bacterium | reverse complement strand
CGGTCGCTCATAATGAACAGGTCGTCGGTTCGATTCCGACAGGCGGCTCCGGCGATCCTGTGCGGCGCAATGTCGCGGCGCTCGTCACGCCGTCGCCGGGCCAGGCGGGGCGGCCGTCTCGGGCGATGACCGCGGAGCAGGCTTCCGCGCTGCTGCGCGGGGTGGCCCAGGACGACGGTTACCTGGGCGCTCATGTGATCGTGTCGCTGGCCATCAAGATAAGGGCCGAGGAGGCGCGGGCGCTGCGCTGGGATCACGTCGACCTCGACGGGATCCCCGGGGCGCAAAACGCCGCGTGGCCGTCCATAGCTGCCGGGCACTGTCCGCAGGAGGCCGCTGGAGGCCGTTGTTGCCCGCCAGAGTCCGCCAGTACGGAAAGGATGTGATCCAAGTCACAGCGTTGCTTCGCGGTCACGCCGAGCGGCGCTGTCGCGGGCCGAGGCTGACGTTGAGGGTCAGGCCGAGTGCTTGGGCGAGCTGTTCTAGCAGCGGCAAGGTGGGGGTGGTGCCGCCAGCCTCCAAGCGGGCGGCGCCGGGCTGGCTCATCCCGGCCCGCTCGGCCAGCTGGCGCTGGGACCAGCCCAGTTCCTCGCGCCGGAGCCGGACTGCCTCAGCCAGCTCATAGCGCAGCCGGGTCTGCTCATAGGCGGCAGCGACCTCCGGGCGGTCCATGCGGGCCTGGCGGACTTCAGCGAGGCGGGTACGCCGCGGTGTGTCCTGGCTCATCGTCATCCCTCCTCGTCATTCTGCCGGGCTTCTGAGGGGCTCATCAAAGCCCTCACCCGCGACGTTGGATCGTCCTGCTCAGTTCGGCTCGGCCGCTCGGCGCCGGTTGTAGAGGCGGATGGCCCAGAGGTAGGCGACGACGGCGATGCCGATGCTCCACGCGATGGAGGCGATGGCGTGGTCGCCAATGGCGGTGCCGGTGAGCAGCCCGCGCACGGTGTCGGCGACGGGGGTGAAGGGCTGGTACTCAGCGAACTGGCGTAGGCCCGTTGGCATGGTGGCCGTGGCCACGAAACCGCTGCTGAGGAACAGCAGCAAGAACAGGATCATCGGAGTATTGCTGGCGGTCTCCACACTCTTGGCGGCAAGCCCGAGCGCGACGGCCAGCCAGATCAGCGCGAAGGCGAACAGGGCCAGTATCCCGATCGCGGTCAGCCAGTGGAGCGGTCCGGCAGCAGAGCGGAATCCGATTCCGAAGGCGGCCCCGATGAGGACGGCCATGGCTATGAGGGTTTGTATCAGGCTGCCGAGCACATGGCCGGTGAGGACCGAGGCACGGGCGATGGCCATGGTGCGGAACCGGTCGATGATGCCGCCGGTCATGTCCATGGCGACCATGATCGAGGTGCCCTGGATAGCTGAGGCCACCGTGACGAGCAGCAGCCCTGGCACCACGTAGTCGAGGTAGGCGCTGCGCCCCTCGTGGGCGCCGAGTCCAGCGCCGAGCTGCCCGCCGAAGACGTAGACAAACAGCAGCAAGAGCACGATGGGTATGCCGATGAGCATCACCGTCATGGACGGGTAGCGGAGCTGGTGCTTGAGATTGCGGCGCAGCATCACCCGCGAGTCGCTGAGCGTGTAAGCGAGCGTGGTCATGACAGCACTCCTTGTGGTGCGGGGTCTCCCTTGAGCTGCGCGGTGACGTGGCTGCCGGTGACGGCGAAGAACACGTCGTCGAGGTCCGGGGTATGGATCGTAAACCGTTCGACGGAGATGCGGGCTTCGTGCAGCTCGTCGAGCAGGCCCCGGAGCGAGTCGACGGTGCCGTCGGCCGGGACCTGGAGGACGAGCTGGTCCTGGTCGGGCGCGGCTTCCGGAAGGAGCTCGCTCGCTGAGTGCAGCAGGCGGGGATCGGCGAAATGGAGCCGGACATGACCGCCGGGAATCCGGCTCTTCAGCTCGGCCGGGGTCCCTTCGGCGACGATCGTGCCCTGGTCGAGCACCGCGATCCGGTCGGCCAGCTGGTCCGCCTCGTCGAGGTACTGGGTGGTCAGCAGGATGGTGACCCCGGCCGTAGCGAGCTCATGGATGATCTGCCACATGGTGCGACGGCTGCGCGGGTCCAAGCCGGTGGTGGGCTCGTCGAGGAAAATCACCCGCGGCTGGCCCACAAGGGTCATCGCCAGGTCGAGCCGTCGTCGCATCCCGCCTGAGTAGGCCGAAAGCAGCTTGTCAGCGGCGTCGGTAAGGTCGAACTGCTCCAGCAACCCGGCCGCCCGCCGCCGCCCAGCCTCGCGGCCGAGGTGGCGGAGGTCGGCCATGAGCTGCAGGTTCTCGGCGCCGGTGAGCAGGTTGTCCACTGCCGAGAACTGGCCGGTGACCCCGATGACGGCCCGCACCCCATCAGGGTCGGTGACCACGTCGTGACCGGCGATGCGCATGGAGCCGGAATCGGCCGGGATGAGAGTGGACAGGATGCGGACCATCGTGGTCTTGCCGGCCCCGTTGGGGCCGAGAAGCGCCAGGATCGTGCCCTCCTCCACGGCCAGGCTCACCTTGTCGAGCACCAGATGGTCGCCGAACGACTTGCACACGTCCCGGGCCACGATCCCCGCCGCAGCAGACACGCTTGTCATGGCCTTCTCCCTCTTTGCCGTATGGCCGGGTCGCCGGGAAGCTCGCCCGCGGCACGCAGCGCCTCGCGGTGCGCGATCCACTCCTGCTCCAAGACCGGCATCCGCCCGACCAGGAAATCGGCGAACGCGGCCCACTCCAGCAAGATCGCTTTCCGCTCCGGCGGCGCATCGGCCAGCAGACGCAGGCCCTCCCGGGCAAGGTCGGCCTGCTCCCGGTACTCGGAGACGTCGAAGCCCATCGCATTAGGCCCCGACATGTCGATGCGCACCCGGTCCATCCGCTCGCCCGCCGCCCGGGAGCGCCGGATGAGCCCGAGGGTCTCCAACGCTTTCACCGCGTTGGCGATCGCGCTCCGGCTCGCCAGCAGCGCCTCGGCCAGCTCGCTGATGCTCTGCTCGCGCGGGTCGCAGACCGCCAGGTACCCGATCAGCCGGCCCACCACCGGGGCCATCCCGTACCGCCGGGCATAGAAGCGCCCAGCATGGTCGGCGAATGTGATCTCACCATCACTTGGCATGTCACCAACATACACGGCTTCCTGAGATAACACAAATTAGTGTTATCTCAGGAGACAAGGCCCCGAGTCACCGAGCCCTCTCCTTAATGAGCTTGGCTCGAAGATCACAAAGGTTGTAGGCAGTGCGCTGGAGGATCTTCGAGGGCGGTACTCGCTTGATCGCTATCCACACCGGGCCTGGCTGCTCGTGAATCATCAACGGCTTCAACGCTGGGGCCCCACCCTCGGCTTCTACCAGCCTGGCCAGCTCCCCCAGGCGAGTAGCCCTCCGCAAGCAGCGCGAAATTCAAGGCGTCAGGCAGATGACCACACGGTGCACGACCGACGGGACGGCCAACGGCGCTGGGAGACCTCGGACGTTCAGAGCCAATGAACCAGTCGAAGATCGCTATCCAGGGGAGCCAACGGTATCCGGTTCCGGGCTACGGCAGCCGACAGCAGATCGGAATACCCGCAGGTCAGCGCCGCACCAGCCGACTCTAGGCGACGCTAAAATACGTCTATTTCATCACTCGTAAATGAACGGGCCGTCGGTTCGATTCCGAACGGCGGCTCGGCCGGCCGGTGTCGTGCCAGCGGAAACGCTGCCAACCGGGGTCACCGTGATGACTCCTCCAGGACGGTTACGCCGAACAGCGCCCGCCCGACCCGGGCCGCGGCATCGTGCGCCAGCGGCGAGGACACGTCCACGTAGCCCGGGGTGCCCAGATACCGGAGTGGCCGAGCATCTCCTGCACGGCGTCCCGCGCATCAGCCGCGACCCTATCGAGGCCGAGCCGCCGCGGCGGGCTCATCGAATGCTCTACTTTCCGGGTAAATCCTCATGACTCGCGGTGTGATGCTCCGGCGTAAGGGGTAGTGCTCTCTCGGCGCGGCCGCACGCTGGCCGGCAGACGAAACCTCCACAATCAGCACAATCCAGGATAACAGCGCCGCCATGCACGCCGTTCTTGTCATTCGAAAACGTGGATGAAGTCCACCGCGATGGCCACTCCGAGGAGCCGCGCCTGAGGCCGGGCCGATGAGGCGGGCCGGTAGTTGCTGCCGCCCAGGCAAGGGTGCTCGGGTAGTGAGTGGAAACGCCCAGCCACCGGGTGCCAACCAGCAGACGGAGGTACCGCAATGGAAACCGCGCAGCCGACCTGGCAGCCTTTCGAAAGGCACGGTCGCCTCACTACTCAAAGCGACCTCCCGGACACGGTCTTTGCCTTTCCCAAGCAGCGGAAAGAACCACTAACCGATGCTACGCATGTGCGAAATGCGGTCGCACGCTTCGATCAGGTCATCGACGTTCCCGATACCGATCGCGCCGTGGCGTTCGCCAACATCGAGAAGGCTGCGGACTACTACAATGTAGACCTTTCCGAGACCAGCTGGAAGCAACTCGGCGCTCATCCGCAACCGCACCGCGAAGAGAGCGCGAGAAAGGGCGCGGAAACGCGCAAGCGCACAGGAGAAGCCGAGGAAGCCGCACGCGAAGGCGCGGCGACGAAAGAACGGCTCGGCATTGCTGAGGAAGCAGCCGAGAAGGCTGCCGCGACCCGCCGCCGCGAGCGCGAGGAGGCGGAAGGCCGCCGTGAGGCTTAGCCGATAACGGGCCCGCTCCTGGACATGTCTCGGACACGGTAAGACCGCTGGCCCGGGGCCACCGGGCGACGGCGCCCGCCGTAAAGCTGCCGCTCGGCCGGGCCGGGCAGCGGCGTCACCGGATTGGCAGCGCGCAAGGCGGCGGTCATGGTGCCACCACTTGTCCCTTGCCGACGACGGTGACGCCGCCTGGGGACACGACCAAGCCGCGGGCCCGGTCGTGCTCCTTGTCCACCCCGACCGCGGCGCCCTCCAGGACGGTCACGTTCTTGTCCAGGATGGCGTTCTGCACGACAGCGTGGCGGCGGACGCGGGAATTGTGCAAGATGACCGCGCGGTCCACCCGGGACCAGCTGTCTACCCGGGCTCCCGGCGACAGGACTGAGTTGCGTACCAGCCCGCCGGAGACGATGACGCCGTTGCTGACCACGCTGTTGATCGCGCGCCCCACCCGGTCGCCGTCGTCGTGCACGAACTTCGCCGGCGGCTGGGAGGATACCAGGGTCAAGATCGGCCAGCGGTCGTTGTACAGGTTGAACACCGGATGCACCGCGCACAGGTCCATGTGCGCGTCGAAATAGGAATCGAGCGTCGCCAGGTCCCGCCAGTATCCCCGGTCGCGCACGCCGGCTCCGGGAACCTCGTTCTGCCGGAAGTCATACGCATATGCCGCCCGTTCGCGCACCAGCCTGGGGATGATGTCGCCGCCCATGCTGTGCTGGCTGTCCTCGCTGGCTGCGTCCTTCCTCAGCGCCTCCATCAGCACATCGCGGTCGAACACGTAGATGCCCATAGACGCGAACGCCTCGTCCGGATGGCCGGGGCGGCCCGGCGGGTCGGCGGGCTTTTCCAGGAACACCTCGATGCGGTGGCCGTGGGCTGCGGTCTGCACCACGCCGAAGTCCGTCGCCTCCGTCCGCGGCACAGGGATCGCTGCGACCGTAACCCCAGCCCCCAAGGCGATGTGCTGGTCGATCATCTGCGCTGGGTCCATCCGGTACACATGATCGGCCCCGCAGACCGCCACGAGGTCGGGCCGCTCGGCATCCAGCAAGCTCAGCGACTGGTAGATCGCATCCGCCGAGCCCACTTGCCAGCGGGGGCCCAGCAACTGCTGGGCCGGCACCGGCGTCACATAATCGCCCAGCAAGCTGCTCAGCCCCCAGGCGGTGGCCAGGTGCCGGTCCAGGCTGTGGCTCTTGTACTGGGTGAGCACACAGATCCGGCGGATCCCGCCGTTGACCAGGTTGGACAACGCGAAATCCACCAAACGGTAGAGGCCACCGAAGGGAACGGCTGCTTTGGCCCGCTCCGCGGTCAACGGCGCGAGCCGCTTCCCTGCCCCGCCCGCCAAAACAATGCCCAGAACCCGCTTGCCAGCCATCTTCCGCCCCTGCCGCGCCGATCGCGGTCCGTGAACGGGACGCACAGCCATTACGCCGAGCGCCACCGACAACGCCCCATCATCGGCCAGCGTCGTGACCTAGCGCAGGGCCGAACGTCCCGACCCGCGCAGGCAAGAGCAGAACGATCTCCTTTTCGCCTTCGCGACAGCAGACAGCCAACCCCTGCGGACCGGCCGTCAGGCGGATGGGTGTCTGCAATGCCACAGCGCCTCGACGGGAGCGTAATCGCACCGGCGGGGATTGGCTGGACGGCTTGCTGGCGGTCACCAGGGTCAGGTGATGACCGGGTATGCCGAAGGAGGTCCGCCAGCCAAGGGGCTGCACCGCGACGCCGGCGCATCCGGCATCCTGGAGGACCGGGGCGTACTGGCCTGCGGCATCGTCGACAATGCGCAGGCGGCCGCCCGGGCGCAAGACCCGCACGGCCTCGCGCAGCGCCTGAGCGCGTTCCTCAGCCGCGCGGATGTTGTGGATCGCCAGGTTGCTCACCACCACGTCGAACGAGTCGGCTGGGAACGGCAGGTCGCGTGCGTCAGCGTCGACCAGCTCGACACGCCCGGACACCCCTTCCCGTATCGCGTTGCGCTCCGCAGCAGCGCGGCTGTTGCCGCTTTGGTCGCGCCGCCGCCAGACGTCCGCTCCCACGGCCCGGCCCGCCGGCAGCCGCCGGGCTGCCAGCATCAGCACCGCGCCGCGGCCGCACCCGATGTCCAGGACGTGCTCGTCACCGTGCAGTCCCAGGTCGTCCAGCAACTCTGCCCAGACCGCGAGCTTGCCGCGCCCGGTGGAATACAGGTAACCCGCCCCAGAGGCCGCCACCGTCACTCCGGCCGCGGCCGCCAGGCCGCCGATGCCAGGCTTGCGGCGGTGCACGGCCCAGGCCACCGTGGCCGTGAGTGCCGCCTCGGCCAGCCCGAACACCGCAGCGGCGGCGATCCCGCCGTCAATCCCGTACCTGCCCCGGCTGCGGCCGGGACCTCCGCTCTCCCGCACCGTGTCCGTCCCACCCAGCTCCACCTCACCAGTCTGGCAGCACGCCCAGCCACCGGGCCGGTGCATAGCGTCATACGGATCACCCGAGCCCGGCGCTGACTACCATCCAGTCGCCCGGCAGCCGGCCGAGCGTGGCCACGCACCGGGCCACCTCCCAGCGGAGGCGCAGCGGGGTCACGAAGGCGCCCAGCCGGATCCAGGCCGTGCAGCCACCCGGCGGGCGGGTTCGCCGCGATCGGGGAGAGGGCTGGCCACCAGCGTCCCGGACCGGAGCAAGGGACCTACGGCACCTGACGCGCAGACCAACGGCCCGTGCCGCGCTCCAGGCAGATCGGTTTACTTGCTGAATGCTCGCAAATGCGGAACCTTTCCGGACGATCATTGAGCCCTTCCGCATCCACTCGGTCGAGCCCTTGCGGATGACGACCAGGGCTGAGCGGGCCGATGCGCTGGCCGCGGCCGGCTACAACCTGTTCGGCCTGCGGGCCGAGGACGTCCTGATCGATTTGCTGTCCGACTCAGGAACCGGCGCGATGTCGGCCGAGCAATGGGCCGGGATTCAGCGTGGTAACGAGGCCTACGCCGGCGCCCCGTCGTTCTACCGGTTCCGTGACGCGGTCACCCAGCTGTTCCCGTTCCGGCACATCCTGCCTACGCATCAGGGCCGGGCCGCGGAGAAGATCTTGTTCTCCGTCGTGGCCGGACCGGGCCGGGTGATTCCGAACAACACCCATTTCGACACGACCAGAGCCAACATCGAGTTCACCGGAGCGCAGGCTGCCGATCTGCCGGTTCCCGAGGGGCTGGCACCAGCGATCCGCCACCCGTTCAAGGGAAACATGGATGTCGCCGCCCTCGAGCGGCTGCTGGCTGAGCAATCGGACCGGGTGCCGCTGGTGATGCTCACGGTCACCAATAACTCCGGCGGCGACCAGCCGGTCAGCATGGCCAACATGCGCGCAGTCCGAGCCGTCTGCGACAAGTTCGGCAAGGCACTGTTCCTGGATGCCTGCCGGTTCGCGGAGAACGCCTGGTTCATCAAGACCAGGGAACCCGGCTACGCCGCGGTCCCGGTACCTGACATCGTGCGGGAAATGGCCGCCCTGGCCGACGGCATGACCATGTCGGCGAAGAAAGATCCGCTGGCCAACATCGGCGGCTGGCTCGCCCTGAACGACGACGG
>JASHPR010000293.1 GCA_030038015.1 Streptosporangiaceae bacterium | reverse complement strand
GAAAACTGTGGGCATTCGCCGACCCGTTGATCTTCTACCCTCGTTTTGA
This sequence comes from Streptosporangiaceae bacterium, assembly GCA_030038015.1. Classification (GTDB taxonomy): domain Bacteria; phylum Actinomycetota; class Actinomycetes; order Streptosporangiales; family Streptosporangiaceae; genus JASHPR01. The sequence goes on along the minus strand of JASHPR010000293.1, from coordinate 11,124 downwards.
TCCCATTTAGCAGCCCGCGACAGGACCACGAAGGCGCTCATCTGGCTGAATCTGCTCGGAGCGGTTCCCGCGCACCGAACAGGTGCAAGGTTCCCTGTGAGCGAGATACGGCAGGAGCAGGCGCGCTGGCCAGCCAGCGACGGCGCAGCCACCCGCCCGCACGAGCTTGGGCCGTGACGTTGGCTGCGGTCAGTTCTGCGCGCCCGGCCGAGATAGCGCTCTCGCGGGGACGTCTGCGACTGGCAAGCCGGCAATCCCGACGAGGCGAAGGTAGCGCTCGCGCTCGCCGTGGAGAGGGTAACCGCAGCTCAAGGCGCGCTTACGATCCGGGGCACCGAAGAGCATGGGGATCGCGGCCCTGCTTAGTCTGGCAGTGTGGATCTTCGAGCCATCAAAGCGGCCAGGAGAACGGAGCTCTCCGCATGCGCCGTCGCGGCGGCGCGCAATGCGCAGGGCATACTGCATGACGCCGAGGTACTGGCGCGGTCGGGCTCGGCGGCGCGGGCGTACTCCCTCGCGGCGCTCGCGGTCGAAGAGTGCGGCAAGGCCGCCTACCTGACCGCGCTGGCGGTGCTGCCCAGGAGTCTGAGGATGCGCGCACCGGTAGGCCGGTTGCTCGAATGGCACCAGTTGAAGCAGGTCGGAGGGCTGCTGATCGCCGCCGTGACGTTCGATATGCCCGGTCTGGCGCCCAAGCTCGCAGCCATGCCCGCTGCGCAAGTGACGCAGGTCCTGGGCGCCCTGAACGTGCCCGCGGACGAAGCGGACCGCCTCAAGCGGCGCGGCCTGTACGTGGACATGGACCGGAGCGGCCGGATCCGTGAGCCGTCGGAGATCACTGAAGCTGAGGTCACCAGCCAGCTCGCGCGGGCGCGGCAGGCCGCCGAATCGGCCGGTCTGCTGCTCGGTCCGGAGGCGCAAGCCCGGCTCGCGAATCCGCCTGCCGAGGCGATCGAGCTCGCCCGGTCGCTGGTCAGCGTCCTCACCCAAGAGCGATATGCCCGGAATCCCGAGGCCGCCGTCGACGTCATGCTGAACGCGGTCAGCAAGCTCCGGAACGGCGAGGCGGTTAAGGATGCGGTGGGCACGCCCGTCCCAGCCAAACCGCGGCGCCGGAGGCACCCGGCGTGAGGGCCCGAATACGCTCCGGTGCTCATGGTGCTCAGGCCGCCCACTTGGCATGACGCTTGATCATTATCTGTAACCGGTGAGGCCTGCGGCGCCGCCCATAACGAGCGCCAGCTCGGCCGCCGCCCCGGGATCGTGGACGGCCCGCGGCCCGATCAGCGACCGCAGCAGGCCGACCGCATCAGCCAGCGGCAGCAGGTCCAGGTCCAGCGGCCGGGCGCCGTCGGCGGCCGCCAGCGTGTGCGCCCGCTCCTCCATCTCGCCGGAATCTCCTGCCCCGGCACTGTATGTGAACCGGCGCGGCCACGACCCGGACCCGCCGGTGGCGGCGGCGGGTGCTCAGCGAGCGCTGATAAAGACCAGGAACCCTGCTGGCGGCGATCTGGTCATGCCCTCCAGCCGGCCCGCACCGCCTGCGCACAGGGCATGCGGTTTCACCGGCAGAACTGCCGGTGAAACCGCACCCTATCCCACATGTACCGGATTGCTGTATTCCGTAATGCTTCTGCTGTCCAGCACGCCGCCAGCGCGGCATGGGAGCGGAAAGGTCGTGAATGCGGTGGCCAGATATGGCCGTGCGTTGGCTGTAGCCGCCCTCGCGGGTGGTCTGATGGCGGGCAGCGCGGTGCCGGCGGTTGCCTCCGCCGCCGCGGGGTCCGCGGTCACCCTCACCATCGGCGCGACGTCGCGGTTCAAGCCGGTGACCGGCGATGTGTTCGTGGCGTTCGATGCCCGCAGCTACAGCAAGGCGCAGATTCAGGGCACCATTTCCGGAGCGGCCAGCGGCGACGTGGCCAGGCTGTTCGCCCAGCAGTTCCCGTACTCCACGGCAGCAGCACCCATCGGCTCGGAGACGCTGACCGGCCCGGCTGCGTCGTACTCCTTCGCGGTGAGGCCCACGCTGGCCACCCGCTATCAGGTCGAGCTGTTCACCTCTGCCTCCGCGACCACCCCGCAAGCCAGCTCGGCCACGGTGACCGTGTATGTGTCCAGCATCGCGACAGCGTCCGGGGTGAAGCAGTGCGCCCGGCCGGTCTGCCGCGAAAAGGTCCTCATCGAAGTCGTCGTGCCTGCCTCGACGCTCAAGGATGAGATCTCCAAGACCCTGTACTTCTACCTGGGCGTGAACCTGGCAGCCAGGAAGATTCCCCCGGTACCGAAGTGGCTGACGCTGGACACCCACGCCACGATCTCCAAGCCGAAGAAGATCGGCGCCAGGCGGTTCGAGCGCACGATCAGCTTCTCGTTCCGGATCGGCAATGATGCGTATCACTGGATCTGGGATGTCTGCACCAAGGACACCGAGGCCAAAGACGGGCTTGGGCTGCCTGGCCATCACGGCTGTGGCGCGAAGCGGGTCAGGTCCTCGGTGGAATATCTCGGGTAACAGCCGGACCGGCAATTGCGGGCGTTACGGTTCGGCTGACGGCCGCCGCCGCGCGCGCCTGCCAGGCGGCCGTCGGCTGCGCATCCGCCAGCGCCAGGAACGACGGCGACCGGGGCCCCAGAACGGGAATGTGCCTGCACGCGGGGATCGTCTGATTGCGGCTCATCGCCGGTTCTCATGGCATCCGCTGCCAGCGCGACGCTGCCGCCGCGACGAGGTCCAGTCGCGGATGTGCGCCGAGGAGGTCGTTCCCGCCGCACGCGAGGCGCTCGCGGGCGCGGCATCGTAGCCTCCGCGAGCGCCGCGACAGGCATGAGCGGTACCGGCATGATGGGTGGCATACGCACCCGCAGCCGGCTGGCCGGTGAGTGTGCGGATCGTTTCGCCGGTGGCCGTGTTCAGAGTGGGGCTGTATCGTCGAAGCTTCTGATATACGCGACTGAGGGCAAACAGGGAAGAATGGACTATGAATTATTTTCCGTTCGTCGATGTAACCGGTGAAAACTCTGCTAACATCCCCGCCGTCGCCGCGTTAGGCATCATCGCGCTGTATGCCACGGGAAGCGACGGCATCGAGGCAACCGCCTCCGAGATCGCGCGGTTCAAGAGCGCCGGGGTTGGGGTTGTGCTCATCGACCAGACGCCCTCGCTGTCGGTGTTCGCAGCCGGACTGGCTGACGTTGCTGACGTTGAGCAAGGGGCAGGCACCACAGAGACGGCCGTCGCTGCGATCCTGGACCGCCAGGCCCATGGCTGGCAGTCCACGATCTACCTGAGCTACGAGAACCTGGACAGCATGATCAGCGCGTTCACCAGCCAGGTTGACCGGGATCTGGTGCTGTTCGGGGTGGCCGACTGGGAATGGTCACAGGCACAGTCAGAAGACCTGCTGGCGGCCAACCCGAGCTGGGCCTACTGCCAGTACGGCGACCCGGAATCCAACCCGGACACGCTGGTTCCCGGCACGAGCGTGACGCTGTCACAGGCGCAGTGCGATATCGATATCGCACAAGCCAGCTGGGCCGGCCAATTCGTGCTCACGCCGCTGACGCCGTACCCCACCCCCACCGGTCAGAGCCAGACGGTTTACCCCGCCACGATCAACTTCGGGTGGCAGCCTGTCACCGGGGCCGTGGAATACCACGTGCAGGTGGCCCACAGCTCTGACAGCGTCGTCGATGAGCGCGTCACCACGTCCTACCTGCACGGCGTCCACCTGCCGTCTGGCAGCTATCAGTGGCGGGTGGCTGCCGACCAGAGCGCATCTCATCTGGCCAGCCCCTGGTCTGGCTGGTATTCGTTCACTGTCAGCTGAGGAGAGAACAGACAGGCATCTGCGCCCGAGCCCCGGAGGTGCCCGCCGGCCGGCGATGATGAACGGTCAGGCGGGGCGGGGTAAGCATCGCAGGTGCGCGGCGAGGTGAGCCCCGGTGCAGGAGGCCGGCTCGCGGGCGACCTCCTCCGGGGTGCCCCATGCCACCACCTTGCCGCCGCCGGCGCCGCCCTCGGGACCGAGGTCGATCACGCAGTCGGCAGCGGCGACGATGTCGAGGTCGTGCTCGACCACGATGACCGTGTCCCCCCGGTCGACGAGCCCCTGGATGACGGCGAGCAGCCGGGCAGTGTCGGCCATGTGCAGGCCGGTCGTCGGCTCGTCCAGGACGTACAGCGACCGGCCCGCCCGCGTCGTCGCCATCTCGGCGGCCAGTTTCGCCCGCTGCGCCTCGCCACCGGACAGTGTGGGACTGGGCTGGCCGAGCCGGAGGTAGCCGAGACCGATGGCGGACAGGAACCGGAGCCGGGTGACTATCTCGGGGAACGCGCCGAGCAGGGCGACGGCCTCGTCGACGGTGAGGTCGAGGACATCTGCGATCGAGTGGCCCTCGAAGTCAACTCCCAGCGTGGCTGGGTTGTACCGGCGGCCGCCGCATGCATCGCATGTGACATACACCTCCGGGAGCAACGGCATGGTGACACGCTGGCGTCCCTGGCCCTGGCACCGTTCGCACTGCCCCCCGGTCATATTGAACGAGAAGCGGCCGGGGCCGAAACCGCGCGTGCGCGCCTCGGGCGTCCGGGCAAACAGGCCGCGGATTGACGTCATGACGCCCACGTACGTGGCGGGGACCGACCGGGGCGTGCGGCCGATGGGTGATTCGTCAACCTCGGTGGCGTGGTCAAGGCCCTGCCAGCCCCGGAGGTCATCGAGCACGGGGGGCAGCGGACGGCCGGCGAGGCTCGCCCGCAGCGCCCGCAGCATCACGTGCCGCACCAGGGTCGACTTGCCCGAGCCGCTCACCCCGGTGACGCACACCAGCCGGGCGAGCGGCAGGGGCACGGTCACGCCCTCGAGGTTGTGGAGACGCGCGCCCACAACGGTCAGCAGGTCCGTGCCATCGAGGGGCCGCCGTGGCCACGGCGGCCGATCCTCGCGGCCCTGCAGCCAGCGGCCGGTGGGGGTGCGTCCCGCCGCCTCGATGGCATGCGGCGACCCTGACGCCACGACCTGGCCTCCCCGCGCGCCCGCTCCGGGACCAAGATCGACCACATGGTCGGCGGCGCGGATGACCCGCTTCTCGTGCTCGACAACGATCACCGTGTTGTCCCGGTCCCGGAGGGCCCGCAGGGCGCTCAGCAACGCATCCACCTCGCGTGGGTGCAGCCCCACCGTGGGCTCGTCAAGGACATAGCAGACACCGCGCAGCGGCGAGGCAAGCTGGCCGGCGATCCGCACTCGCTGCGCCTCCCCGGTGGAGAGGGTGCCCGTGGGCCGGGCGAGGGACAGATACCCGAGCCCGAGTTCCTCCAGGAGCCGCAAGCGGGTCACGAGCTGGGGGACTATCCGCTCGCTCACCTCCTGCCGGGCCGGGCCGATGCCGTGCGCCCAGCCAAGGGTGTCGCTGATCGGCATGGCCGCGACCTGGGCGATGTTGCGGCCGTCCATGCGAACCGCGAGCGCCTCGGGCCGCAGCCGGGTCCCGCCGCATGCCGTGCAGGGCGGCGGATGCGGCTCGTCCCGGAGCGCCTGCGGGGCCGTGCCCATGCCCCCGCAGGCCGGACAGGCACCGAAGCGCTGGCTCCAGGAGAACAGCCGCGGGTCGGCCACCGGAAGCTCGGCGCCGCACCGGGGGCAGGCCCGGTGGGTGGAATAGGCATGCTCGGGCCGGGCCGCCGCGACGATGATGACGCAGCCGTCGCCGATCGCCAGCCCGTATTCGATATATGCGCGCAGCAGCGGCGTCACGCCGTCGATGACGGTGCGGCCGACCACCGCGTCGAGATCGTGGGCGGTGAAGCGGTCGAGCGGCGGCGTTTCCGCCGCGCGGGTGAACGTGCCGTCGACGCGGATCTCGGTGATGCCAAGGCGGATGGCCCGCTCGATGACCTCACGGTGGTGGCCCTTGCGGCCGCGCACCAGGGGAGCCAGCAGCCGCACGTCCAGGCCCCCGAACTGCTCGGCCACCCGGCGCACGATCCCGGCCTCATCGGACGCCTCGCCGGCCGTGCCGCACCGGGGGCAGTGCGGCACGCCGAGGGAGGCGAACAGCAGCCGCAGGTAGTGGTAGGCCTCCGAGACGGTGCCGGCGGTCGACATCCCGCCCGGACGGGCCAGGCGCTGCTCGAGTGCCACCGTGGGCGGGATGCCCTCGACGAGGTCGACTTCCGCTCGCGGCAGGGGATGCATGAACTGCCGGGCGTATGCGGGCAGGCAGTCGAGGAACCGGCGCCGGCCCTCCGCGTAGACCACGTCGAAGGCGAGCGTGGACTTGCCCGACCCGCTCACCCCGGTGACGGCCACGATCCGGTTGCGGGGGATCCGCACCTCGATGCCGCGCAGGTTGTGCTGGCGGGCGCCGACGACGTGGATACCGTGCGCCCCGTGCCCCCTCCGCTCACCCGCCCGGCGCGCCGGGAAGGCTGGCAGGCCGGGCGGAACGGCCGATCGGCGCAGTGCCCGCCCGGTAGGCGTGTCCAGCCGGCTGACCTCTTCCGGGGTGCCTTCACCCACGATCCGGCCGCCCGCCCGGCCGCCTTCGGGCCCGAGGTCGATGATCCAGTCCGCGGCGGCGGCGACGGCCATGTCGTGCTCGGTCACGATGACCGTGTGCCCGGCGTCGACCAGCCGGTTGAGGGTCGCGACCAGGACTGCGGTATTGGCGGGGTGAAGCCCGGCGGTCGGCTCGTCGAGTATGAACAGCAGCGGCCCGGTGCGCCGTGCCTGAGCCAGCCGGGCCGCCAGCTTCAGCCGCTGGGCTTCGCCCCCGGACAGCGTCGGCGCGGGCTGGGACAGGGACAAGTAGCCGAGGCCCATGTCGAGCAGCGGCTGCAGCGCTTCGCTGACCCGCTTGCTGTCGCGGAACACCTCCTTGACGTCGGCCGCAGGCAGCGACAGCAGCTCGGCCATGTCGTAGCCGCGGCAGCGGACGGACAGGACATCAGGGCGGAAACGCTTGCCGTCGCAGCCCGGGCAGCGGATGTAGGCGTCGGGCAGGAACTGCAGTTCGACGCGCTCGAATCCGGAGCCGTTGCAGTGCGGGCACGCCCCGGCAGGGGTATTGAACGAGAACGCCGACCGGCTCAGCCCCAGTTCCCGGGCGCGGGGCGTGGCGGCGAACGCCGTCCGCAGCGGGTCGAGGACCTTGAGGTAGGTGGCGGCGTTCATCTTGGAGCTGCGGGTCAGCGGCTGCTGGTCGATGAGGACGGCGTCCGTGACATACCCGGCGCCGGTGACCGAATCGCACTCCCCGGGCTCCATGACAGCAGCTCCGAGCTGACGGCGCAGGTTGCGGTAGAGCACCTGATCGACGAGCGTGGACTTGCCGGAGCCGCTCACCCCGGTAACGCAGACGAGCAGGCCCAGGGGGATCGTTACGGTCAGGTTCTGGAGGTTGTTCTCACGGGCACCGCTCACGGTCACGCCATGTGAGCCCCGCGGGCGGCGCTGCGCGCGCCGGGGCACCTGCAGCCGGCCCGTGAGGTAGGCGGCAGTGGGGGAGCACGCCCGCCGGGCGAGCCCGGCGGGCGTGCCCTGGTGCACGACTTTGCCGCCGTCGCGGCCCGGCCCGGGCCCGAGGTCGATCACCCGGTCGGCGGCCTGGATGAACGCTGGGTCGTGCTCGACGACCACGACGGCGTTGCCCGCCTCCGCCAGGCGGCGGAGCACGCCGGCCAGCCGCTCCACGTCGCGGGCATGCAGCCCGACGGATGGCTCGTCGATCACGAACAGGGTGCTGGTGAGTGAGGCGCCCAGCGCGCTGGCCAGCGTCACGCGCTGCGCCTCCCCGCCCGACAGCGTTCTCGACCGGCGGTCCAGGCTGAGATAGCCCAGGCCAACCTCACGCAGGAACGTCAGGCGGCTGCGGAGTTCGCTCAGCAGCAGTTCGGTGACCTGGTCCCCGGCCTGAAGCAGCAAGGTCCCCGCGACGGACTCGGCCTCGGAGATCGGCAGCCGTTCTATGTCGGGCAGGGTCAGGCCTGCGAGCCGGAACAGCAGCGCGTCTGGCTTCAGCTTCGAGCCCTGGCAGGCTGGGCACTGCAGATACCGGCGGTAGCGGGACAGCAGGATGCGGACTCCCCTGCGGTACCGGCGCGCTTCGAGCCACCCGAAGAATCCCCTGATGCCCGGCCAGTGCTCGTCCGATGCTCCGCTGCCGGTCTCGCCCTCCCAGATCACCCGGCGGGTCCGGGGATCGAGCTGGCGCCACGGGACGTCCGCCGGGGTGCCGCTCCGCTTCAGGAAGGCCAGCAGGAGCTGCTGGCCTTCCGCGTGGGCCGGGGCCTGGAACGGCCGGACGCATCCCTGCGCCACGCTGAGCGCGGCGTCGGGAATCACCAGGTCGGGGTCGATGTCAATCACACGGCCGAATCCGTTGCAGGTGGGGCAGGCGCCGACCGGGTTGTTGAAGGAGAAGAGCGCAGGGGTTGGGTCGCTGTAACGGATGTCGCACCGGGCGCAGTGCAGTTCCCGGCTGAAACGGCGGGGCGCTTCCTCCCCGTCCACCCAGACCTCGAGACGGCCGTCGCCGTAGCGCAGCGTGGCTTCCAGCGAGTCGAGGATGCGCCGCTGCCGGGCCGCCGCAACGGGGATGCGGTCCACCACGACCGTGACGACGCCGTCGGGCGGCGCCAGGCCGGCTTCGTCCAGGCGGACGCTCCGGCCTCGCTCGAGCACGCGGAAGAACCCGGCCTGCCGCAGCACGTCGCGGATGGCGGCGGGAGAGGCGGCGCCAACGCGGCGCCGGAAGCACACGGCCGCCTGCTCGCCGGGCACGGCGGCGAGGAGCGAGCGGAAGATCGACGACGGTGATGCCCGCTCCACGGGCTCCCCGCAGCCGCGGCAGTGCAGGGTCGCAGCCCGGGCGTACAGGGGCCGCAGGTAGTCGTCGATGGAGGTGAGAGTGCCCACCGTCGATCGTGAGGTGCGCACCTGATTGGCCCGTTCGACCGCGATGGCGGGCAGCACGTCGTCGACCCGGTCGGCGTCGGGCCGGTCGAGCCGTTCCAGGAACTGGCGGGCGTAAGGCGAGAAGGTCTCCACGTAGCGGCGATATCCCTCCGCGTAGAGCACGTCGAAGGCGAGCGACGACTTCCCGGCTCCGGCCACGCCGGTGATGACCGTCACCGCGCCCACCGGGACCGTGACCGTGACGTCCTTGAGGTTGTTCTGGCGTGCCCCGTGAACCGAGATCGGGCTACCGGCCATTGCCGTCCTCCGCGCCGGAGCCGCCGCGCAGGGCGGCGTGGATGCGGGCCGCCATCGCCGGGCCGATCCCCTCGGTCGTGGCCAGTTCCGCCTCACTCGCGGCCGCGACCCCGGCCACGGACCCGAACCGGCGCAGCAGCGCGCGCCGGCGCTGCTGGCCGACACCGGCGATGCCGTCCAGTTCGGATCGCAGCCGCTGCCGCTGGCGCAGCCTTCGCTGGTAGGTGATGGCGAAGCGGTGCGCCTCGTCGCGCAGGCGCACGAGCAGCAGCAGTTCAGGCTGGTCCGGGCCGATAGCGATCGGCTCGGCCCGGCCGGGGACGAAAACACGCTCCGGGACTCGCCGCCGCTGCGCGTCCGGGCCTCCGCTGCCGACCAGGCGCTCCTTGGCAAGCGCTGCGAAGTCCAGCTCGCTGATACCGAGCTCGGCCGCCGCCGCCCGGGCGGCGGCCAGCTGGGCCCGGCCCCCGTCCAGCACGATGAGGTCGGGCAGGCCCTCGCTTCCCATCCCGCGCCGCAGCCGGCGCAGCACGGCCTCGTGCATGGCCGCGTAGTCATCCCCCACATCGACTGTCCTGATCTGGAACCGCCGGTACCGGTCCTTGCTGAGTTCCCCGTCTACCATCGCCACCTTCGACGCGACGATCCCCTCGCCGCCGAGGTGGGAGACGTCGAAGCACTCGATCCAGCGTGGCGTGCGGGTGAGGCCGAGATCGGCTTGCAGCGACCGGAGGAAGCCAGGGGCGGTGGGCGCCGCCCGCACCGCCTGCTGGGCATTGCGGCTGCTCAGCGCCACGAGCTCCGCGCGCCGGCCGCGCTCCGGCGCGATCAGGCGCACCGTGGTCCCCTTGCGCTCGGACAGCAGCTGGGCGAGGGCCGCCGCGTCGTCGACGGGGAAGGGCAGCAGCACCTCGTCGGGTATGAGCTGGTCCGAGGTGTAGTAGAGCGCGAGGAAGGAGGCGAGGGTTTCCTGGCCGGGGAGGCCGGCAGGCATGAGCCGGAAGGCACGGCCGCCGATGATCCGGCCCCGGCGGATGTGCAGCAGGTATATCGCGAGCCTGCCGTCTTCTTGCCAGCATCCCGCGGCGTCCTGGTCGGTGGCCGTGGCCCGGCCCGTTATCAGCTCGGGCTGCAGCGTGCGCTCGATGGCGGCGATCCGGTCCCGCAGCCGGGCCGCGTCCTCGAACCGCAGCTCCCGGGCCGCCTGGTCCATCTCCCGCCGCAGCGAGCGCACCAGCGCCGTCGGCCTGCCTTCGAGGAAGCGCACTGCGTCCGCCACCCGCCGCTGGTAGACCCCGGGCGGGACGTCGCGCACCGAGGGCTCCGGGAACCGGCTGAGCTGGCACAGCAGGCACGGGCGGTCATGCGACCGGGGGTCGTGGTCGGTGCACGTGCGCAGCCCGAAGTGCCGGTTGACCACCCGCAACGTCTCGCGGAGTGCACGCGCGGCGGGGTAAGGCCCGAAATACCGGGCCCCGTCGTCGGCGACCCCGCGCACGACCTGCAGAGCTGGGTACGGTTCCCGGGAGTCGAGCCGCAGGTAGACGAACTGCCCGCCTTCCTTCAAGCGCACGTTGAAACGAGGCTGGTGCCGCTTTATCAGGTCGTTCTCGAGCACCAGAGCTTCTTTTTCGTTGCGGACCACGACCGCCTCGACGCTGGCGACCTCGCGCTCCAGGAATGGCATGAACGCCCGGTGGTCATGGGCGGCGGTGAAGTAGGAGCGGACCCGGCGCCGGAGGTTCGTGGCCTTGCCCACGTAGATCACTTGCCCGGCGCGGTCCTTCATCAGGTACACGCCGGGCTCGGCCGGCAGCGCGTCCGCCTGCGCGAGCCGGTCCCGGTCAGCCGGCGCGGCGGCGGCGCCCATGGCTGTCCGGCGGGGTCGGCCGCCGGCCGAGCAGCC